>JAGHUO010000015.1 GCA_018064785.1 Candidatus Treponema equi | reverse complement strand
TTTTCATCAGGTTCAGCGCCAAAGCAAGTAAAGCTGCCTGTATGGCATGCTCCACCATGCGGAATGACTGTAGCAAGGATTGTATCCCTGTCACAGTCTACACGCATCTTGACTACTTCAAGGAAGTGGCCGCTTGTCTCACCCTTTGTCCAAAGAACATTTCTTGTACGGCTAAAGAATGTAAGCTTACCTGTATCAAAAGTCTTTGCGACTGCTTCTTTGTTTGAATATCCCATCATGAGAACTTCGCCGTTTACGCTCTGTGCAATGACAGGAACCATTCCGTTTGTCTTTTCCCAGTCAAGGCAAGCCATGAAGCTGTCCTTGAGGGAAACAACACCAGTATAGAGTGCCATTCCAAGCTGGACATCACAGCCAAGCTTTTCAAGTTCCGCAATCTGCTCAAGGCTGTTTACTCCGCCTGCAGCGACAACGCGGCACTTTACAGCCTCACGAAGCTGGCGGCACATGTTCATGTCAGTGCCCTGCATGCAGCCTTCTTTTTCAACACATGTGAAGAGAAGTTCAGAAGCATACTTTTCTGCTTCCTTTGCACCTTCGATGAGGGAAATGTTTGCAGTCTCAGTCCAACCCTTGAGGGCAATCTTTCCGTTGATGGCATCAACAGAAATGATCACACGCTGCTTGCCGATGGCTTCAACAAGCTCTTCAAGGAATGCGTTGTTGAGGATAGGATCGCTATCCGACTTGCGGTCTGCATTCCATGCTGCGGAACCAACGATTACCTTTTCCGCACCAAGGGAAATAAGTTCCTTTGCTTTCTTAACATCGCGGATTCCGCCGCCAACGCGTACATTTCCTTTTCTAAGGAGAGATTTCAAAAGTTCAGTGTTAGGTGTATTGCCCTTTGCGTCTGTATTGCGCAAAGCCTGGTCAAGGTCAATGATCGCAACTTCGCCATACTTGTTGAAGTCTGCTATCAAAGCATCAGCGTCATCGCGCTGGAGAACGAGATCCTTGCCATTTTTCAACTGGACAACATGTCCGTCTTTCATATCAATTGAAGCTATTACCATAGCCATATTTTATTAAATATTACGCTTATTTACAATTGTGATATTCTCTTTTTAACACTTTCCTACTATAATATTGTATCTATGTTAAAAAAGTTGGGAGTCTATATAAGGTCGCAGTTTTCGTCGCCGGGTTACCTCGTCGGGTACGTTGGCCGTGTCTTTAAATCTTCCTTCTTTTTCATCACACACGAAAAATCAGCACGCAAAATCCTCATCATGCAGCTTCTCTTCACTTTCATAGAAGCTCTTCCGATTATAGCAATGCTGTCGACGGCTCTTGGTTCCGCCCTGTACCTTGTAGGCTATCAGTTTCTCCTTTCTTTCGGGCAGGAAAGCCTCATCTACAGCGTTCTTGTAATGGCCATAGTTCAGGAAATCGGTCCTCTCCTTGTCGCTTTTGTAGTCACGGCCCGTTCCGCCACCGCCATCGCAACGGAAATCGGAGGCATGGTCATAAGCCATCAGATTGAAAGCTACATTTCCTTTGGAATCGATCCCATCAGCTATCTGGTTGCACCACGTTTCATCGGTGTTACGGCCAGCGTCTTTTTCCTTAACCTTTATTTCTGCCTATGCGGAACTTTTGGACCTTTCTTTGTTTCCCTCATCGTCAGCCCTGTTACCGCAGCGGACTACCTTGCAGGAATTCTAAAAGCCTTTGACCTTGTGACCATCGGAGTTTCAACAATAAAAAGCCTTGTCTTCGGAATGATCATTTCCATTGCTTCCACATATTTCGGATTCAACGTAAACCGTGCTTCAACAGAAATTCCTGTAGCCGGAATCGCTTCTGTCACAAAGTCCTTCATGAACATCATTTTGGCAGACGTCATCATCATCCTTCTTGTATTCCTGAGGTAAGTCATGGAACTGTTTAAAGCAAATGACATACACTACATCACTCAGACAAGAATACCAATTCTGAAAGGCGTTTCCTTTGACATAAAAAAGGGACAGACCTTCAGATTTGACGGAAAATCAGGAAGCGGAAAATCAACTCTGATGAAAATTACAGCCGGAATCATAGTTCCGTCTTCCGGGAAAATTGCCTTTGAAGGCAAAGACATACACGGCATGAGTGACAGGCAGAACCGTGCCTTCAGAAAACGCATGGCTTTCATTTTTCAGGATTCCGCATTGTGGGCAAACCAGAACATAATGCAGAACCTTTCCCTGCCACTGCAGATACATGCGCCACAGATGTCGCCACAGGAACGTCTGGAAGAAATAAGAAACATATGCCATGTGGTAAATTATGAGCGCAGCCTTGAACTCAGACCTGCAGACCTGTCAATGGGGGAACAGAAAAAAGTCGCCTTTGCCCGGGCTCTGGTTCTGCGACCTGAAATCCTGTTTCTTGATGAAGCAACGGAATCTCTGGATGTGAAGGCCGTCAAAAACGTCATGGACATCCTCCACAACTTTGTGGAAGCCGGAAACACCATGATCTACATAAGCCACAACCAGGGATTTGTAAATGAATTCCCCGGTGTAAAAGTGAAACTAAAGGAAGGACTGATAGATGAAATTCAAGATTAAATATGCAGATCAGATAGTTGGAATCTTCTCAATCGCAGGCCTTGCGGGTCTCATACTTCTCATCTTTTCCATCGGAATGACACAGAAATGGTTCCAGAAGAAATACAATTACTTCACCATGATAGACAACTCAAGCGGAATGGCCGTAGGAAAGGAACTGACATACAAAGGATTTTCCATCGGCAAAATAAAATCAATTTCCCTTGAAGGATCACAGGTCAAGGTAAACTATTACATCCTTGCGGACTATGCGGAATATATACGTCCCTACTCATTGGTTGAATTCGCCTCAAGTCCATTCGGTTCTTCCTTTGTCTTTCATCCAGGCAACGGAAACGGAATCATTGAAAACGGAAGTGAGATTTTCAGGACAGACTCAAAGACAGGGGCAGACTACATTGCCAGGGGACTCATCACAGTGGAAGGATCATCCGATTCCATCGCACTCATTCTCAACAAGGTCACGACCCTTGTGGACAACATAAACATCCTCATGAGCCAGATCAACGAAGCTTTTGCAGGCACAGACAGAACGGAAATCGGAAAAATCATCAGAAACCTGGACAACGTTCTGGCAGATGCAGACGGAATTCTTTCAGGCACCGGAGGATCGGACATCAATAAGATTCTTGCGGAAATCTCAGATCTTCTTGCAGCCCTCAACAGCGAAGGCATAGCTTCAATTCTTGGACCTGAGCTTGCAAAGAACCTCAAGGGTACTTTGGCCAACATAGAGTCGATCACAGGAGATGCCGCCCACCTTGTAAACAACATGGATCCACAGCTGCAGTCAATCCTTGCACAGGTCAACCTTGCCCTGGTACAGATGCGCGATGTACTCAGCGGAGTCAAGAACATCGGAATCATAAACAAGGGCGTCGAGGAACATTCCGGCGCAAACACAACAACAATCCAGTTGAGAAGTACGGAGTTCTAAATGAAAAAAAATTATAAGGATACATTAATAAGAAGCATCCTCATTGCCTTGCTTGCCTGGTCCGCCGCCATGCCCGCACCTGCCGCCAAAAAGGCAAAAAGGCCGATGAAATACAGAAACGTAACGGAAGCCGCCACCACACTCTATGAAAGCGCAAATTCTGAAATAGCAAGCGGCAAATATCTTCTGGCGGACACACACCTTGCAGAAGCATACAGCCAGGCCGTGTCTGTGGACAACCGTGATCTTCTATGCAAGATCTCACTGTCAAAAGCTGTGCTATGCCATTCAACAGGAACGGACTTTACCCCTGCCCTTGACGAGGCACGCCACTTTGCGGCCAGCGCAGATGAGAAAGATTTCCTACAGGCTGTATGCACCCTCTATGAAGCCGACCTCAAGGGGGCCCAGGCCGACATGGAAAAATTAAATTCGGCAGAAAAAATGGTGGCGAAAGATGCCTATTATCTTGCCTACCTTTTCCGCATAAAGGCCAATCTCTATGCCCTGCAGCAGGATTACATGAACGGCGAGCGTTACTATCTCATGGCGGCAGACCTCCACACAAAGGAATGTTACCTTTCTGAGATCGGACTGGACTGGTATCAGATATCAAGAATGCGCTCACTTATTGGAAAGAAAAAAACGGCTCTTGAAGCACTGGAGACGGCCATAAAATACGACCGCGATGCGGAAAACACTACGGCCCTAGGCAGCGACTATTTTGCAAAAGCCCTTGTCCTTACAAAGAACGGTGCAACAGACGCAGAAAAAAAGGAAGCACTGGAAAATGCAAAATGGGCAAGGGAAATTTTCACGGCAGGCGAATACAAAGCCATGGCTGACAGATGCGATCTTTTCATCAAGGGACTTGACCAGTAAACCGCAAATTCGTTAACCTTATGTAAAATATGGTTAACGAAAAATCTTCAACGAAATCCAAAATTCTGGAAATACTCCGCATGAACGAGACTCCCGTAACCGGGGACACGATGGCAAAAGAAGCCGGAGTATC
>JAGHUO010000160.1 GCA_018064785.1 Candidatus Treponema equi | reverse complement strand
ATGTTCTTGCGTGAGTACATCTTAACGAGTTCGTCGCGAGCTGGTGTAAGGTACTGGCGTGGGTCGAAGTCACCTGGGTTTTCAACAAGGTGCTTGCGGATAGCTGCTGTCATAACAAGGCGTCCGTCAGAGTCGATGTTGATCTTGCAAACTGCAGACTTAGCAGCCTTGCGGAGCTGTTCTTCTGGGATACCAACTGAGTCTGGGATCTTTCCGCCGAATTCTTCGATCTGGCGAACGTAGTTCATTGGAACTGAAGATGATCCGTGGAGAACGATTGGGAATCCAGGAATCTTTTCTTCGATTGCCTTGAGAACGTCGAAAGCGAGTGGTGGAGGTGTGAGAACACCGTCTGCCGAGCGTGTGCACTGTTCTGGTGTGAACTTGCAGCGGCCATGTGATGTACCGATAGAGATTGCAAGTGAGTCACATCCAGTCTTTGTAACGAAGTCGACAACTTCTTCTGGCTTTGTGTACTTTGATTCTTCTGCAGCAACGTCATCTTCAACGCCACCGAGAACACCAAGTTCTGCTTCTACTGTAACATCGTGTGCGTGTGCGTAATCTACAACCTTCTTTGTAAGTGCTACGTTTTCATCATATGGAAGAGCTGAACCGTCGATCATTACAGATGAGAATCCGTTGTCGATACAATCCTTTGCCACTTCGAAGTTTGGACCGTGGTCGAGGTGAAGAACGATCTGTGGCTTTTCGCAACCGAGTTCCTTTGCGTATTCAACAGCACCCTGTGCCATGTAGCGGAGGAGTGTACCGTTTGCGTAAGCACGAGCACCCTTAGAAACCTGAAGGATAACTGGTGACTTTGTTTCAACTGCAGCGCGGATGATAGCCTGCATCTGTTCCATGTTGTTGAAGTTGTAAGCTGGAATTGCGTATCCACCCTTGATAGCCTTTGCAAACATTTCCTTTGTGTTTACAAGACCGAGTTCTTTGTAAGAAACCATAATTGCTCCTTTTATTTACTTCATTATAGTAAACAAATAAATTTGAAATAAGGATAAAACATTTAGCGCTTAAATTCAAGACTCCAAAAAAATTGCATGGAAGGTGAATAATTTTTTAAATCATTTGACAAAAGGCCATTGCGAGAATATAATTGTTTTGATTTAGTTGAATTCCAATTCAGTTAAATGTAAATATAAAGCTTGACGATACATTAGAAAATCGTATTCAAGGAGATTTGAATGAAAAAGGGCGTAGTCGTTTTAGGTAGCCTTATTCTTGGACTTGCATTCTGCGTACCGGCAGTAGCACAGCCAAGTGCAAAGGCTGTTGAGACAATTGTTATCGATAACTTCGATACAGATCAGGAATGGTCATGGGCTTGTCAGGCAAGCCGTTTTGTTGCTGACGGTTATCCAATCGTAAAGAAATTTGAGGGTATTCCAAACTCTCTCACACCTTACCACAAGGATTCAGATCCAACAGCTATGGTACTTGGTGCAAAGATTGCTTTCAACCGCAAGGGTGATAACTGGTTCGAACTTTATCCAGCAAAGGACGGAGAACTTTCTGAGATTCCTTTCGTTGGTACAGTAACACAGATCGATTTCTGGGTTTGGGGCGCTAACTATAACTACAGACTTGAACTTCTCGTTCGTGATGCAGATGGTCGTGTTCATACACTCAAGGCTGGAAACCTTATGTTCCACGGTTGGAGAAACATTGTTGTAAATATTCCTGGCTACATTCGCCAGCACTCAAGACTCCGCTCTGGTCGCACAGACATGTCATTTGTTGGGTTCAGAATCCGCACAGATGCAGCAGAAGCAGTTGATGACTATGTAGTTTACTTGGACAACTTCAAGTACACGACAAATACATTGTCTAACGTATATGATGGTTATGCTCTTAGAAACGCTGACTTCGGTGATTCAAAGGAAGGATCGTCAGATTCTACTGCAGACGCAAAATAAAATAGAGGTGCAAGATAAATGAAAAAGATTCAGTATGCAATTATGGCAATGGCTGTAGCCTTCGCAGGTTCGGTTTTTGCACAGACATCTAGCTTGTCAGAACCAGATGCATCAAACATCGGTAACGACAGCGCACGCCAGGCACTTCGTGAAGTTAGCGTTGAACGCTTTGAGCGCGAAGGTTCATGGAACGTACATATTTCACCAGACTACGGTGTTATTGCAGGACGTCTCTTTGAAGGTGGACCTGCTGCGAAGGAAGAGCTTAACGATAAGGACAACCAGCAGATTGAGGACACAAAAGTTCTCGGTGTTAAGGTTGAGTTCTTCAGACGTGGTGTAAACTCTTTCTATATCACATCAGCACGTCCAATTCCAATCGAAGGTGTTACAAAGACAGTTTCAGTTTGGGCATGTGGACGTAACATGGGTCATCAGCTTTGGCTTTTGGTTCAGGATTATAACGGCAATAACTTCGAAATCTGGATGGGTTCACTTGAATTCAGCGGTTGGAAGAAGCTTACAACAGCAATTCCTCCTTCTCCAGATAGCGAACATGGTATTATTCAGCAGAGCGTATACCATGGTGACAAGCCAGGTCTTCGCATTGTTGGTTTCCGCGTAGACTGTAACCCAATGGACGCACAGGGTTCATACTTCATGTACCTTGATGATATGCGTGCCGTTACAGACCTTTACGACATGGAAAACAAGGATGATGATGACATGATGGATAACTGGTAATCCAGTATCCTGATCGGGAAAGCCCTGCAAAATGCAGGGCTTTTTTTGTTTTATTTATTTTGTTTTTTTTATGAATTCTCCTAATTCTATTTACACTAAAAAAAGTATTTATTCCCAGATTTCAAAACTTGCGTTTCCTATCGCTTTACAGAATCTTCTTTCTGCATGTGTCAATTCCGTCGACGTTGTCATGCTTAACTTTGTAGGGCAGGATGCTGTTGCTGCCGTTTCTCTTGCGGCTCAATATTCTTTTGTTCTTTGGTGCATTTATTTTGGTCTTGGTACTGGACTTACGATTCTTGGTGCCCAATATTACGGAAAAAAAGATTTCAAGGCCATTGAAGCTGTTGAAGGTATAGCCCTCAGATTTACGGTAATAGTCGGAGGTCTTTTCTTTGTTGGAACCTTCTTCTTTCCTCAGATTCTTATGTCGTGGTTTTCCAATGATGATAAATTGATATTGTTGGGCTCCCAGTACATGAGGATCGTCTCTTTCAGCTACCTGTTCAACACTGTTGTTGAAGTATATTTCAGCACTTTAAAATCCGTATCTCGTGTTAAGGCAAGTACAGTTGTAAACATTTCCGCAAACATATTGAACATTGTTCTCAACGCTGCATTCATTTTTGGATGGTGTGGACTTCCTAAGCTTGGAATTGCTGGTGTTGCTCTTGCGACTACGATTTCCGGCTTTATGAGGATGATCTGTGTATTTGTTCTTTCTGCCTTGAGTCCTGACGTTAAAATCAGACTCTCAATGATCTTCATAAAAAACAAGGTTCTCTTTCAGGATTTCTTCAAGCTGTCATTGCCTGCTTTGTTGAATGATCTTATCTGGGGGCTGGCTTTTTCCGTCTATACGGGAATAATGGGGCATCTGAACTCTGATGCCGTAGCTGCCTTTTCATTTGTCGCCATCGTCCGCAATTTTGGACAGGTCCTTTGCTTTGGTGTAGCCAATGGTGGCGGTCTGTTCCTTGGAAAGGTCCTTGGGGAAAACAATATGGAAGACGGAAAGATTGTTGCTTCATGTATTGTAAAACTGACGGTTGTCACAGGTGCCATCGGTGGACTTATTATTTTTATCGCTTCACCTTTGGTACTTGGTTTTGCAGATCTTACTTCACAGGCACATGATTTTCTTGAAAAGATGCTTTTGATCAATTGCTTCTATGTCATGGGAAGTGCAATAAATACAACTTTCATATGCGGAAT
>JAGHUO010000070.1 GCA_018064785.1 Candidatus Treponema equi | reverse complement strand
GAAGCAACAGTACCAAAGGTAACAATCATCACACGCAAGTCTTACGGTGGAGCTTACATCGCAATGTGTTCAAAGCACCTTGGAGCAGACTTCGTATACGCATGGCCAAAGTCAGAAATCGCCGTTATGGGTGCTGAAGGTGCCATCGAAATCGTATTCGCAAAGGAACTCAAGGATCCTTCACGCGCAGCAGAAGTTGCACAGAAGAAGCAGGAATACATTACAGAAATCATGACACCAAAGATTGCAGCACAGCGCGACTACATTTCTGAAATCATCGATCCTTCAGAAACACGTGCAAGAATCGTTGCAAGCCTTAACTTCCTCGCAAACAAGGAAGAAAACGTAATGCCTGCAAAGAAACACGGCAACATTCCTCTGTAATAATATCCAGCCATGGATGGCTTACATTAAAAACCGGAAGAGATTTATTATAGATTAAAAGCCTCGTTCTCTGAACGGGGCTTTTTCATACATTAAGATATTTATATACAGTTTTATTTGCTTCAGGATCGTCCTGTTCCCTCAACTTATAGTGAACATCTTTTGAAATTATTTTCAGGAACACATCTGCAATTTCGGGATCAAACTGTTTTCCTCTTTCTTCTTCAAGAATTGAAATTACCTTTTCCTGAGGCATTACGCTTCTGTAGCTTCTGTTGGATGTCATGGCGTCATAGGCATCGGCGACACTTACAATGCGGGAAAAGACAGGAAGTTCACTGCCATATTTTCCATCAGGATACCCCTTTCCGTCATAACGCTCATGATGCCATCTTGCAACCTGGGCAAGTTCCGGAACTTCTTCAATATCCTTAAGTATGTTCCATCCTGCCTCAGAATGTTTCTTGATGGAAAGATATTCCTCATCAGTGAGTTTGCCTTTCTTATTAATTATTTCATCAGAAATGCTTATCTTTCCAATATCATGAAGAAGACCGCAGAAATAAATTTTCTTCTGATCCTCCTGGGACATGCCCATGGCATTCGCGATCATTTCAGCATAGGTTGCAACTCTTCTGGAATGACCGTTTGTATATCTATCCTTTGCTTCCACCGTCTGACTCAAAGTTATAACAAGTCTGAGCGAAAGCCTTTCAATTTTGAAATTCTGCTCATCATTCTTTGCTCCGGCAACAGAACATGAAACTATGCTGATTATACCCATGCAGACAGTCTCGATTCCGTTGCAGAAGAATGAGAAAATAAACTGATACGAAAGACTCAGATCTATCAGACCTATTTCCGGTCTAAGGACTCCCTTGAATGAATTGATACCAAGGAGAAGACATGCGATGAAACTCAACAGAGTAAAGGAATCGCTGCGGCGCTGATATCTCGCCATAAAAATAAAACCGAGGAGTCCAATAAGCGGAATGAGAGGAGTAACTATTGTTGAAAATCCCCAGTTGTATTTTATTATCCACGTCATGATTGTGGAAAACAGGAATATCTCCGAAAAAAACAATACATAAGCCTGATAAAGGTATTTTTCCTTGAGGAACAGAACAAAGCAGGTAATGTAGACTGCGAAACTGATGAAATTAAAATAAGACAGCAAGCCGGCACCGGCAGCTTCCATGAGAAAAAAGAAAATCACGTGAATCAGCAGAACGCCAACTGATACGCAAGCCATAAACAAATGCATGTTCTGCATGTTTATGCCTTTCCGCAAATCGCCGAATTTCAAAACACCCTCTTATTTAATACATATATTATATTGCATATTTATTCAAAATCAACGAAAATCTTGCAATGGATAATAAACTGTTTTTACGCGGAGTCAAAGACGGAATACCAATCGGACTAGGATATTTTGTCGTTTCTTTTTCACTCGGAATCATAGCAAAAAAATCTGGAATCGCATTTTACCAGGGCTTCATGGCAAGCTTTCTAAACCATGCATCGGCAGGTGAGTATGCCCTTTTCACAGCAATCGGAACCATGGCTTCCTATATAGAAGTGGCACTGGTAACTTTCATAGCCAACGCCCGTTACCTTCTCCTGTCAAGTTCCTTGAGCCAGAAGTTTGATCCTAAGACAGGTTTCATCCACAGACTCTTATCCGGTTTTGTAATCACTGACGAAATATTTGGAATATCCATCGCACAGAAGGGATACGTCAGTCCATGGTATATGTACGGTGCTTTTCTTTTTGCAGCCACACTCTGGAGCCTTGGAACAGCATGCGGAATTCTTGCAGGCAACATTCTTCCAGTACGCGCAGTAAGTGCTCTTTCTGTAGCCCTCTACGGAATGTTCCTGGCGATCATAGTTCCGCCTGCAAAGAAAAACCTAACCATAGCCATCTGTGTCATAAGCAGTTTTGCCTTGAGCTGGGCCATGGGTGTAGTTCCGCATGTAAAGAACATATCAAGCGGAAACAAGGTGATCATCCTTACAGTCGCAATAGCTTCGGCCGCAGCCATCATAAAGCCGGTGAAGGACGAAGAAGAGGACAAGGCGGAACCTGTGGAGGCTGGGAAATGAAAAACAACATCTACATATACATTCTGGTGGCTGCTCTTGTTTCACTTGTAGTACGATCCCTGCCTTTGACACTTATCAGAGGCCGCATCAAGAACCGCTTCATCCGTTCCTTTCTGTACTATGTTCCTTATGTGACATTGGCGGTGATGACTTTCCCGGCGATCACGGAAGCTACACAGAATACCTGGGCCGGAATCATAGCGCTGGCAGTTGGAATCATACTTCCGCTTTTTGGAGCAGGATTATTGCCTGTTGCGGCAGCATGCTGCGCTGTAGTATTTGTCATAGAAATGTTTTTCTGATATCCTTATAATATATATAGAAAAAACATAACGGAGATGTGGTCTATGGAAAGCCAGGAGTCAATGGATATCCTCAATCAGATTAGAATTCCTCTTTCAGATATAAGCGGAATTTCACGCCTGCTGAAATACAACCTTAAGAACATGGAGTCGTTTTCAGAGGAACAGGTGAACGCACTCCTTGACCTGGTAAATGCACTGGACGAGAACACATCTCACATCCTTTCCCTACTCAACGAAAACCTGGAACGGGAATACGAAGACAGACCTGACCTTGCGATGCCAAAGAACGCACAGGAGAATTCCGACAGCAAGTATTCCGTGCTTTCCGGAAAGAAGGTGCTTGTAGTAGATGACATCGAGCTCAACCGCGTCCTAGTAAGCCTCATGCTCAAGAACATCAACATGCAGGTCGTGGAAGCAGCCAACGGCCATGAAGCGCTGGAGATCCTTGAGAAATCATCAACTGGTGAATATGCCGTTGTCCTCATGGACATCATGATGCCTGTCATGGACGGTTATACAGCCACAGCCAAGCTCAGGGAAAACAAAAGGGACGACCTGAATAATCTCCCTGTGATCGCAGTAACCGCCAATGCCTTTGAATACTACAAGAAGCAGGCTCAGGACTACGGAATGAACGGCTACGTCACAAAGCCTCTTTCAAAGGAAAACCTTTACGAGGAAATCTACCGCGTCACCAACAAGGAATAAGACTTACCTTACGATGAAGACAAAAACACTTTTTGCGGTTCTTACAGTCCTGTTCATTTTCTCCTCTGAGTCCTTTGCAAAAAAATCGTCTTCAAAGAATGCTCCGCGCAAGAAAAATCTTGAACAGGAAATAACCATAAATTTCCACGACAACTGTCCCAGGACCACAGCCGCACTTGGCGAGGAAGTTGCGTTGCGGGCTACGATTCCAGGGTACAAGGGAACTATCACAGTCTCCTATCTGATCTGGCCTGAAGAAAAGCACGCATATCCTGTGACAGGTTTCTACGACTGCTGCGAGAAGATCCGTTCAGCAATGGAAAAGTCAAGCGGAAAGAAATACATACTTGCCTTCAACACTAAGATGGATCTTTCGGGGCTGGATCTGGACCTTTCCTCGGCACTCAAGTCAACTGAAGCCGCAACAAGACTCCTTGAAAGCAATGAGACCGAGGTATACGCATTCTACATGACAGAGGCGGAATACGACGGATATCTGGCAAGCAAGGCAGCTCCTAGAACCGAACAAGACACACAATAGGAAGATGGTCACTGTAGCCGGTTCCATCCCATATGAGATACCGTTTTGGCACACATGTTCCGCCATCACACCATTCACCTTCCACAGCAGGATAGAAATCCAGAATCTCGGCATTGCCGGCCGCGAACATGTTGTCTATTCTTGACCATTCCTCATTGTAGTAATAGCTTCCAGGCTGCACCATCTTTCTTTCATCCAGAAACCATGGAGATGTGACCACTACACCATCATCAGATAGACGGCCGTCTTCCCAGTAGCGAAGGACAACATCACCTTTCCTTGTAAGACAGAAATCATTTATGTCGCGGTTGAAGTCCCCAAGGACAAGGACTGCCTTGTCCTGCTCCACTGCTTTGGAAACCAGTTCCGCAAGTATTCCTTCCTCCCTGTTGCGCCACACTTCCGTCTCCTCCTCCCCGCCGCTCTTGCTTTTCCAATGGTTGACCATAAGGACCAGCTCCCTGTTCCTTACAGTGGCCTTAAGCTGCATAAGAGGGCGCATCTTTGGCATCTTCTGTTCCCCGTCCCTTACATCCATGGAATGTACAGACATGGCGCACAGGGGCACCCTGGAAAGAACGGCACATCCTATGGAACTTCCCTCTTCCCTTGCAAAACAGGCATGGGAATACACCTTGCTTTCATCCCACTGCCCCGCAAGGAAATTGCTTATGTCATGGACGACCTGCTCGTTTTCTATCTCTTCCATCACAAAAATGTCCGCATCAAGGACCTTTATGACCTGACACAGCCTTTCCAGCCTTTCAACGTAGGCATCCTTGCCCCAACGGTTGCTCCTTATGAATTCAGTGTACTCATCGCCTGTGGTGACAGCGTCAAAAAAAGTCTGGACATTCCAGTTGACGACCTTGAGCTTTCCGTCCTTGCCGGACAGCTCAGTCACATTCTGGTTGCAGGAGAACAGAAACCAGATCACCACGAGAGAGACGAAAACTTTTTTAAATGCCATAAACATACCTCCAGAATCCGTGGCCGCCACGGGAATGTCCACAGATATAATTATGGAAAAAAAGAAAAATCTGCATGAATTCCTAGAAAAAGTGACAATTTTTTAATGGCGATTTACGTGATTTAAATCACACAAAAGGCGAATTTATCCATATTTACATCGAATTCAGTACTTTGTGTGCAAAAAATCACACAAATTCGATTTTTTTAATAGACCAAGACAATCAATGGTGGTAAACTCGTTAGAAATAGGGGTTATATTGTGTGATATTTTTCACACAATCAGTCAAGAAATGGAAAAGATACCGCTTCCGGCTAAAAGAAGACTCGTCCTGTTGGAAAGACTCCTTTCGGCCTACAACGAAAAAACCATCACTTCTCAGAAAATTCAGGAGATTGCTGGATGGTCATCTGCGGTTGTAAGACGTGACATTTCCTGGCTAGACGTAAAATGCGGAGCAACCAACGGCTACAAAGTCGCAGAATTGAAAGAAGCTTTGACAAAAGCCTTCAGCCTGGAACAGACAGCCCAGAGATGCTGCATCGTAGGTCTTGGAAGAATGGGACAGGCCCTGCTGGACAACAGCGAGCTGTATGAATCTCCCTTCAAGATCGTTGCTGGCTTTGACAGCAGCGTAAACAAGACAGAGGTATTAAGTTCCGCCTTTCCACTTCACCCTACAACCTTGATGAAAAAGATCATAAAAGAAGAAGGCATTTCTTTTGCGATCCTTACTGTTGATCCGGAAGAAGCACAGCCCATGACGGAACTTCTTATGGACTGCGGAATCAAGGGAATCGTCAACTACACTCCATGTGTACTGACAGTGACAAAGGATGTAAAGGTAGAAAATGTCAGTCTTTTGACGGCGCTTTCGACCTTGGCAATACAGTAATCTTATTTAGAGAGGAATAGATATGAGTCGTGTTTACAATTTCAGCGCAGGACCAAGCTGCCTGCCAGAGGAAGTACTTAAGGAATGTGCTGCAGAAATGATGGACTGCAACGGAACAGGCCAGAGCGTAATGGAAATGAGCCACCGCTCAAGTGCTTTTGAACCAATCATCGAGCACGCAGAAGCACAGATCCGCAAGCTCATGAACGTACCTTCAAACTACAAGGTACTTTTCGTTCAGGGTGGTGGATCGACACAGTTTGCAATGGTCGCACAGAACCTTGGCATCAACAAGAAGAAGGCAGCCTACATCGAGACTGGTGTCTGGGCAAAAAAGGCCGCAGCTGAAGCAAAGCACCTTGGTGTTGAAGTTGACGTTATTGCATCATCAAAGGACAAGAACTATTCTTACATCCCACGCGTTGAAAAGGTAACAGGTGACTACGACTATGTTTACATCTGTTTCAACAACACAATCATGGGAACACACTACGAATACATCCCGGAAACAGGAGACATTCCTCTCGTTGCTGACCTTTCTTC
>JAGHUO010000124.1 GCA_018064785.1 Candidatus Treponema equi | reverse complement strand
CTACTTCAAAACCTTCTCCTAGCTGAAGGACTCCATCCTGATGGCTCATCCAGACCTGCTGGCTTGGTTCGATTCCGTCGAAAAGAGGGCTCTTTACTTCTTTGTTGAGGTTCAGTGTAGCAAATCCGAATTCACCTGTTTCCGCCTTGCCGACCTTTCCGTTATATCCAAGCTGAACTATATAGTGACCGTAACAGAGGCCAAGTACCGGAATGTCAAGGTCAAGGATCTTTGAGTTGAATTCAGGAACCTTGTCATCGTATACGGAGGCTGGTCCACCTGAGAATACAATTCCTTTTGCACCATCAAATGCATCAAGCTCTGCAGATGGAAGTGCAATTTCAGAATAGTAGCCGAGGGCACGGAATCTTTTAGCGATGAGATGTGCATACTGGCTTCCAAAATCAAGAACTACGATTTTCTCTCTGTTCATAAATATATCTTTACTCCAAAAAAATTACTTTAACTTCACCGGTTCATCAATAGCCGGGGTATATTCCGTGAATCCGCATTTTCCGTCTTTTTTTGTCCTGTAGAGGGCAATGTCGGCCTTCTCGACAAGTTCCTTGTAAAACCCTTGATCTGTCATTGCAGCTCCTACACTGAGGGAAACACCGCCGAATTCACTTATCTTGCTCAGCTTGTTGTTGAGCTTTGTTATCTTATTCTTTATGTTGCCACATACGTTGCTCTTGAAACCTGTGAGAAGAACCGCGAATTCATCTCCACCGACACGGGAAACATAATCTGTTGTACGGAAAGTGTCTGTAAGGTTCTGTGCGATTATCTTAAGAACTTTGTCACCCATGATGTGTCCATAGGTGTCATTTATGCGTTTGAAGTCATCTACGTCGATGGTAAGATAAACCAGTTTCTGTGGACTTGCCGAACAATCTGTGCATATCTGGTCAAAGGCGCGTCTGTTCATGAGGCCTGTGAGCGGATCTGTTTCCGCATGCCTCTTGAGCCGGCGTTCGTTGGCGGCTTTAAGTTCAAAGAATTTATTATATATGTTTGCAAAACACCTGAGCTCGTATGCGCCCTGGACTGTAAGCTTTGAACCTTTTTCGATGGACTTCATGAAATTGTTCAAAGGATTGATGATGACGATGATGTTTATTGTAAAAACAGTGGCGATGATTACGAATATAAGAATCTGTGCAAGACTCAGATAAAAAATATTTTTTCTAAGAGTCATGAAGTTCTGCTCAACTTCCTGTTCGTTGGCATATTCAATTGTGTTTATTATGTAGTTGCAGCTTTCATTTATTCTCATTTTGTAGATGAGATATCCTTTGTCAAAGAGCATTTCAATTGCTTGCTGTTTCATTTCTGCTTTTGACAATGTAAGATCTTCGTCCTTGAGGGGAATGTCATAAAGTTCATGAGGCAAGTCTTGTTCGCTTGTTCCGTCGGAAAGAAAACGGAGCTTCATCGCATATTTTTCGATTCCTGAAAGGCTTTCAGACTGAAAGAATGCTGTTGAAAGCTTTTTGAATTCAATCTCGTTGTAATCAAAAACCGTAAGAAGATTCTGCAGGGCGTTGGATCTTTCCTTGTTTATGTCAGTCTCATAAAAATAGTTTTCCGAATACTGGATGTCTCCTGTGATCACAAAAAGACGTGACTGATCTGTAAGATAGTTTGAAGCTTCCCGCATCTGTATTGAACTTTTTTTGAATACGGAATATTTGGACATGGATGTTTGTAATCTATTGAGTTTTGATGCAGAAACAGTGGAAATTGTGAAAATTGCCGCCAGTACACCAAAACTTACAAGAATCATGACAAGATTAAGGTCTCTTGCCCTGAGGTTCTTCTTTTTTCTATTCTGCTCAGCTGACATCATTCGGATTTCCCCATTTCAACGATGCGCTCATAGAAATCCATGTTTGATGATGTCTGTTTTTTGATTGTTAGCTTACATGCTTCCTGCCAGCTGCTCTTGTCTGTGATTTCTGTAAATACAACACCTTCTTTTTCCAGTGCTTCCATTGCTTTTCTTTCTGATTCTTCACAGATGCTTCTGCAATAGTCTGCGGCGTTGCTTCCTGCTTTTTTGAATA
Organism: Candidatus Treponema equi; assembly: GCA_018064785.1. Lineage (GTDB taxonomy): Bacteria > Spirochaetota > Spirochaetia > Treponematales > Treponemataceae > Treponema_D > Treponema_D equi. Next base: position 5,053 of record JAGHUO010000124.1, on the reverse strand, counting down.
TCTTTTTCAATTCAGGTGTGAGACTGTCCCATGCGGAATTTGTCATTATGACTTCTGTGGCTCCAATTCTGTGTCCATCAAGAATCATATTCGGTGCCACGGTGTGGAAGAAATTAGCCTGGTAGTTGACTATAGGCTGGTCTGCCGCGTCAATGTTTCCAAGGATCATTTCCTTTATTATCTCGGAGAACTGTACAGTGAAAGGAATAGCGCCAAGGTCTTTTATTACGTTCTGGAATACAGGATCATCGGAAGTTCTTATTCTCTGGCCGTCGAGGTCTTCGATTGATTTCAGTTCTTTTGTGGAGAAAAAATGACGGAATCCTTCCTCGGCAAGAAAGATTCCCGTTACACCGCCATTGGTGTTCGATGGTTCATATAACACTTCGTCAGCAAGATCTGATTTTGCGAATTTCCAGAAATGTTTCCTGTCGTTGAATATGTATGGAAGTGTGAGAATGGTTGATTTTTTAGCACCATACTTTGTAAGTTCCATGAGTGAAATTCTTGCCAGGTCGATTTTCTTTGATGAGATCATCTCGGCAAGTACTTCAGACTCGTCGCCAAGCACGGCGGATGTGTTGAGGTCTATTTCCACTGTTCCGTTTGAAAGGCGCTTGACCTCATCACAGAAGAAGCTGTCCATTTTAGCGGAGACTGAATCAGGCGGATTTACTTCGGCCATTACGAATCTTCTCGTTGCCTGCTTGTGACAACATGTAAGAGTCAATGTTAAAGAGAAGAATGAAATTGCCTTTAGTAAGATCCTTTTGTTCAAAGCCTTATCCGACAGTAATAATATCTACTTATATTACCAAAAAAAAGCGTTGAATTCAATTAAGCCTAGAAATTACTTCCAGGGAGAGAAGAGAAAGGAGTTATTGTTGTTTTTGTCTTGGTCTTTGTAGCAAGATTGTAGTAGTTGAGGACAGCGTAATCCTCGTCATCCTTTCTTTCTCCGTTGATGCTTGTGATCATCTTTTCTTCTATGGTCTTTGATACATAGGAGCGGATCTCATCCTTTACTGATGGAGATGTTGAAGGGAGGAGGAGAAGGATCCACAAGGTTCCCTCTGGAGTCTGTTTTATGCCGTAGATTACTGCCTCGATGACTATCTGCTTTGTTCCAAGACGCATGGTCACATCCTGCAGCAGGAAGTTCTTTGCGATGATCTGGTTTTCGAGAACAGGAGGACAGCGTACGGCCATACCTACGGAACTAAGATCCAGCAGTTTGAGCTGGTGCATCTTTGATCCATGGTTCCAGAAAAGGGAAGCTTCCTTGTCGTATGAAAGGTTTGCGCGGACATACTGTCTTTTTCCCTTTGCGTTGAATTCCTCAAGGTTCTTATATACCTGTTCGATGACACCTTCGATGCCTTCGTTGAATTCAATCAAATCCGAAGGAATGTGGGCGAACTTATTGAATATGGTGATGTCCGTCTGCTTCATTCTTTCCGACATGACGAAAATCTTGATGGTTGCGAGAGTGTCTTCGCGGTCAAAGGTTCTTATGAAGTTGAACCAGCCTGCCGTCGTAAGCTGTGCGTCGGTGTTTATGAAGAGTATGGAATTGGGATTTTTTCTGAGAAGAGGCTTTGCTTCTCTGTATGTGTCTATGATATATACTTCGTATTCATCCTTGCGAAGTTTTGTGATTACTTCGTTTTTTACAGAGTAAGCGGGGTTGAGAAAGAAAATCTTACGTCCAAAGATCTCAAGTTCGCTTTCATTCTGGTCTGCCATTTTAAATAAAACTCCTTTTGTCCCATTCTTTTTCCAAAAAAAACAACCGTTGCAGCCTAAACTCCAACGGTTGAATTATATTCCTGAAAACGGAATGTATCAAGGATATTTTTAAGATTGTGGTCACACAAATGACATCATGTTATTTATGTTCCTTGTTTCAATGCGCGAGTTTTTTCGTAAATTGCGGAACGGCAATAAAAACTCGTTGAAATCAGCAGATTTCCTTAGAAATCAGCCAACTTTGGAGCGCGTGGGTATGGAATTACATCTCTGATGTTTTCCATGCCTGTCACGTAACGGATAAGGCGCTCGAATCCCATTCCGAATCCAGAATGTGGTACTGTACCGAACTTGCGAAGGTTAAGGTACCAGTCGTAGATGCTTTCATCCATTCCGCGGTCTCTGATAGCCTTGAGAAGCTTGTCGTAGTCTTCTTCGCGTTCAGAACCACCATTGAGCTCACCGATGCCAGGAACAAGAACGTCTACAGCCTTTACTGTCTTTCCGTCTTCGTTCAGCTTCATGTAGAACGACTTGATTTCCTTTGGATAGTTGTAAACCATTACAGGACACTTGAAGATCTGTTCTGTAAGGTATCTTTCGTGTTCTGTTGCAATGTCGCAGCCCCAGTAAGGCTTGAATTCAAATTTGTCCGCATGCTTTTCAAGTTCTGCGATTGCATCTGTATAAGAGATGCGAACAAACTTGCTGTTTACAACGCTTTCAAGCTGTGCGATAAGGCCAGGCTGAATTCTCTTGTCAAAGAATTCAAGGTCGTCGCGGCACTTTGTAAGGGCCCAGTTGAGAAGATATTTTACAAAGTCTTCCTGAAGGTCCATGTCGTCTTCAAGATCAAAGAATGCCATTTCAGGTTCGATCATCCAGAATTCCGCAAGGTGGCGAGGTGTGTTTGAATTCTCGGCACGGAATGTAGGTCCGAATGTATATACGCGGCTCAATGCAGTAGCAAGAGTTTCTGCTTCAAGTTGACCTGAAACTGTGAGGGAAGCCTTCTTTCCAAAGAAGTCCTTTCCGTAGTCGACGATCTTGTGGGCGTCTTCGATCTTCATTCCGCCCTGTCCGGCCTTTACACCCATCTCGGCGATCTTCTCAAGGCTGAGTGTTGTGACCTGGAACATTTCACCTGCGCCTTCGCAGTCGGAACATGTGATTTCCGGGGCGTTGATGTACTGGAATCCGCGTTCCTGGAAGAATGAGTGAACTGCGAATGCCATCTGGTTTCTTACGCGGAACACAGCACCGAATGTGTTTGTACGTGCGCGGAGGGTAGCATTCTCACGAAGGTATTCCATTGACATCTTGTTCTTCTGGAGTGGATATTCTTCTGGGTTGCATTCACCAAGAACAGTAAGGTTCATGAGTGTAACCTCTACAGCCTGTCCTGAAGCAGGGGAAGGGATTATCTTTCCTTCCGCCTTGATTGATGCACCTGTATTTATTCTTTTGAGTTCATTTTCAATGTTGTCTGCATTTGCGCCCTGTGGATTAGAGCGGTCGAATGTGAGCTGAATGTTTGCAAAGCAGCTTCCGTCGTTTACCTGAATGAAAACAAGATTTTTTGAATCGCGTTTTGTCCTTACCCATCCGCAAACTGTTACGTCACGTCCGTCTGGTGCGGATGTCAATAAATCTTTAATAAGTGTAGGTTTCATAATGACCCATATTAGTGAATTTTCAATTAAGTGTAAATAAAGAAACCTTAAAGATAAAATTTAATGAAATGTCTAAAAAAGTAGACTATTTTAAAAGTGTTAAGAAAGTGTTAGATTTTTTAGAGATTTCATGTAATTTATTTTAAGAAATGTGTATAAAAAAGTTGACTAGTGCAGTTTGTACGTGTTGATTGAAATTTTGTATTGTATAAAAAAATAAACACTGTATAAAAAAGTATACTTTCCGTGTATAAAAATTCATACGAGATGGCAAAAAAAATCGATTTGTAAAATTTTGTTTAGTTTTTTAAGAAAAATTTCAGCAATTTGTAATTCTATATATTATATAGAATTACAATACTTTACATGATATTTAAGAGTATTTTAAGTAAGAATAACAAAAGTTGGCACACTATGTGCTATTAAATTCGCATAACATAAAGTGAAAATAACAATCAACTGGAGCCTTGATATGGAAAAGGACGTAATCGGTAGTTATTTGAACTCTATAAAAAAATTTCATCTTCTTTCAGCAGAAGAGGAATGTGAACTTTCAAATAAAATTCAGGCAGGAGACAAGAGTGCAGTTAAGACTCTTGTTAATTCCAATCTCCGCCTCGTTGTTAGCCTTGCAAGAAAAATGCAGGCCTCCCCTTCAATTTTCATGGATCTTGTTCAGGAAGGAAATATGGGTCTTATGGTCGCAGCTGAGAAATTCAGCTCTGATTTCAAGACACGTTTTTCTACTTATGCCTATCCATGGATTGCTCAGTACATGCTTCGTTACATGAACAGCCGTACATCGTTTATTTCTTTGCCTAATCGCAAGGAACTCATGATTCGCAAGATTCAGAAGGCACAGACTTACTTCTTCCAGCAGAATGGAAGAGAAGCAGCTGTAAGCGAACTTGCAGTCATCACAGGCATTCCTGAGGATAAAGTTGTCGAGTATTTGAATTATTCATATACCGTTGCGTCATTGGACGTCGAAGTGAGTGACGAGGGAAATTCTGTCTCAATGGGTGATCTTATCCCGGACATGACATACTCTCCGGAAGAGATGTTGTTGAAGGAAGAAACCCGTGAGGCTGTAAAATCTCTCATGGATTCTTTGCCAGGCAAAGAACGTTGTGTTTTGTGGTACCGCTACAATTTTGATGGCGATCTTCATGCCAAGACTTTGCGGGAGGTCTCTAAGATCATCGGCGTAAGTCCTGAGGCTGTTCGTCAGACAGAAATTCGTGCCGTAAAGCACATGAAAGCAGCTGTTGAAAAAATTCGCGCCGTGTAAGGCAGTGAGAACAGTTCCGCTGGTGCGGAATTCTGATTTTTCATCGTCTGATAAATACTTAGCCTCTTGAAAAGATTATTTATTGCGGTGTATTTTCAATTAGCGTTATGGGGTAGATGGGTCAGTCCATTTACCCCTTTTTTTATTTAGCATAAAGGATTAAGATATCGGCATTATGAAGATGGTTTTGATGGGGACCGGTACCAGTCATGGTGTTCCGGTTATTGGATGCGGATGCAAGGTCTGTCGTTCCGATGATGAAAGGGATAGACGGTTGAGGTGCAGCGCATGGCTTTATGAACCTGCCAGCATTGTTGTTGATCTGAGTCCGGAATTCAGG
>JAGHUO010000126.1 GCA_018064785.1 Candidatus Treponema equi | reverse complement strand
AGAAAGAAGATCCAGGTCCCTGCAGATACAAAGGTTCTTGTAGTAGACGATACATCTCTTTCACTTAAAGCCATGAAGTCGAAGCTGGAATTCTACGGAATAAAAAATGTCGTTGTTGTTGACAACGGTAGTTCCGCAGTAAGAATGGTCAACCAGGCACAGGAAGAAGGCAATCCCTTTACAGTGATGTTCGTAGACCTTCTTATGAGCGGAATGGACGGCTGGCGTCTTGCAAGCGAAATACGATCAAAGGCAAGCAACGACAAGCTCAAGATGTTCCTCATGGTTCCGGAAGGACAGTTGAGGCAGGACGCCAAGATGAAGATGCTTGACTGGTACAACGGTTACATCTACAAACCGGTAAAGCAGAAGGCACTGGAAGACATCCTTGAAGAAGCTTTCCAAAACAAAAACAACCGCAAACCGGAATCTGTGGAAGACTTCCTTGAAGATCCAAGCTCAAAGAAAGTACATTCCATCATGGACCAGCAGGTCGCAAGCGGGCTCAACATTCTTGTTGCGGAAGATACTCCGGTCAACCAGAAACTCATGCAGACCTTCCTCAAGAAATTCGGTGCCACTGTTCTTCTGGCAGACAACGGTCAGGTCGCCGTGGACCAGGTGGAATTCCATCCGGAAATCGACATCATCTTCATGGACATCTTCATGCCTATAAAGAGCGGAATCGACGCAACCATCGAGCTTAGAAGCAAAGGATACAAAGGAATCATCATCGCCTGTACCGCAAACAATGATCCTGAAGATTTCAAGACATACAAGAAGATCGGCGTAAACGACATCATCGTCAAACCTTTCAAGAGGGATACAATCCGCGAGATACTTGAAAAATGGAACAGCGTTCTTACAGTTCCAAACGCCAAGGACATCATCACCCTTACATTCCTTGAAAGCAAATCATCAGAGATGTGGGACATCGAAGATTTCATGGACACCACAGGTCAGAATACCGAGTTCGCCATCTCCCTCATGGACGAATATATCACCCAGTCCAAGGAGCTTATGGATAAGCTCAAGGATGAACTCAAGCATTCTCCTCTCAACTACGAGAAGATAGAACTCTACACCCACACAATGAAGGGAAGCAGCGCCTCAGTTTCCGCAACCAGATTCGCTGAACTTGGACGCAAGATGAATGACGCTGCAAAGACCAGAAATCTTACGGACCTTGAATCTGCAAGAATCAATTATGAGATCGACTTCATCACTTTTGTTAACATCGTCGACAACTGGAAGACATCAATATGATCAGGACAAACTACCACACCCACACACAATTCTGTGACGGAAAAAACACTGCGGAAGAAATGGTACTTGCCGCAATCAAAAACGACATCAAGATCCTTGGCTTTTCAAGTCACGCCATGTTGCCTTTCTCTGATGACTGGCATATTCCGGCTAAGGAATACGGAACATACACAGCCGAGATAGATCGCCTCAAGGAAAAGTATGCGGACCAGATAAAAATCTACAGAGGTTTTGAGGCAGACTTCATCAATGGATTCACGGAACCGACCTTTGAGAACTACAGCGAACACAAACCGGACTATCTCATAGGCAGCGTTCATTTTGTTCCTGGAAAAGAAGGATATTACGAGGCAGACGGAAAGGAAGAAGGTGTTGATTCCGCCATTGAGAAATACTTCAATGGATCGGTAAAGAAAGCCGTGCAGGAATACTTCTGGTGCGAAAGACAGATGGTCAGGAAATGTGACTTCACCTTCATGGGCCATCCAGATGTAGTCAAAAAGCAGAATGTAAAAAGAAATTTCTTTGATGAAAATGAAGGCTGGTATAAAAAAGAACTCAAGGCCCTTGTGTCAGAAATTGTAAAGGCCGGTGTCTGCGTCGAGCTCAACACAGGAAGCATGCTTAGGGTCGGAGCAAAAGAACCATATCCTTCGCTCTATCTTCTTGATCTCCTCATTGAAAAGAAAGTACCTCTTACCATCAACTCGGATGCCCATACCACAAATGGAATATGCTGGTGGTTTGACGAAGCCCTGGCATACATAAAAAAAGCCGGCTGCACAGAACTTGCATTCTATGAAGACGGCTTGAAATTCCAGAAAATCTAGATCAGCGGCGGCGTTCGTCTGCTGACTGGCATCCTATGCAAAGTGCCGCATAAGGAATCGCATCAAGTCTTGCTTCTGCGATTGGCTCTCCGCATTCAAGGCAGAGACCGTATGTTCCCTGTGTGATTCTGTCCAATGCACGGTCGATCATACGAAGGCGGTTCTGGTCTGCTTCTCCAAGAGAGTTGAACAAAGTTCTGTCGATTGTATCAGATGCAATGTCTGCATCGTCTCCGCTTTCAGTTCCACCACCAAGTGTAGAAAGCTGATCGTTGCGTCCTGTAAGTGAATCAAGAATTTCATTGCGCTCTGCTGTGAGTTTCTTTTTCTGTTTATCTAAAAAATCCTTTTTCATCTTGTCTCCCATCACTTTTAGCTGTTCGGTAGTTTTTAGTTGACAGCCGTTTTTGTTTTGTTCATAATAGTATAGTATATTTTCTTAAAAAGGCAAATATTTTTGGAGGAATTGTGGCTAACAAAGACGAAGCTATCGAAGTTGAAGGTATCGTAAAAGAAGCATTGCCAAACACAATGTTCCGTGTAGAACTCAAGAACG
>JAGHUO010000123.1 GCA_018064785.1 Candidatus Treponema equi | reverse complement strand
ATGAAAGTAGCGATTATTCACGATTGGCTTGTGACCTACGGTGGAGCGGAACGCGTTGTTGAGCAGATGCTCAAGATGTATCCCCAGGCTGATATTTTTACCCTTGTTTATGATGAGTCAAAGATGGGTAAAATTTTTCCGAAGGAGAAAGTACACACATCCTTCGTTCAGAAGATTCCAAAGGCAACAAAGCTTTATACAAAATTTCTTTCTCTTATGCCAAAGGCATTTGAAAGCTTTGACCTTACAGGCTATGATCTTGTCATTGCAAGTTCATCCAGCTGCGCAAAAGGTGTGATCACATCCCCAAACACAGCATACGTTGCTTACATTCACTCGCCTATGCGTTATGCATGGGATCTTTATTTTGATTATTTCAAGCGTTCCGGAATTATCACAAAGATATTCATGAAACGCCAGATGCCAGCCATACGCCAGTGGGATTACATCTCAAGCCAGAGAATAAACACTCTCGTTGCAAATTCTTCATACATCAAAAGACGTATAAAGAAATTCTGGAACAGAGACGCTAAGGTAGTTTTTCCACCTGTAGATACTGACAGACTTTCACCAAACAATCTTCCACCTGAGGATTTCTATGTTGTATTCAGCCGCTTTGTTCCATACAAACGTGTTGACCTTGCCATAGAAGCCTGCGGCAAGCTTGGAAGAAAACTTGTAGTGATTGGAGGCGGAAGCCAAGAAGCGGAACTAAAAGAGCTTGCATCAAAATATAAGAATACTGAAATTAAATTCACAGGCAGAATCAGTGATGAGGAAGTTCAGGATTATCTACAAAGATGTCGCGCCATGATTTTCTCAGCTGAAGAAGATTTTGGAATCATTCCTTTGGAATGCCAGGCATGCGGTCGTCCTGTAATTGCCTTTGGTAAAGGTGGAGCACTTGAGACCGTCGTGGACAATGAAACCGGTATTTTCTTTGACCAGCAGACTGAAGAAAGTCTAGAAAAAGCAATCCTAAGATTTGAGGAACTTGAAGCAAAGGGAACTTTCAAACCTCAGGCGGCAGTAAGCAATGCTGCAAGATTCAGCAGTGAAAGATTCCGCATGGAACTTCAGCAGATCATAGATGAAACAATGAAGGAAGTACGTTGATTTGAAAATTGCAATAGACATGCGAATGAGCGGGAAAAGCGGCATTGGAACTTTTCTTGATGAAATCATACCGTTTCTAAAAAACAGCAGCCATGAGCTTTGTTTCGTTTCTCCTAAAATAGAGCCTTTCAGTCTTAAGGAAATTTTTTGTTTTCCCAAAGATGAACTTGCCAGGATCAACAGCTGCGATGCATATTTTACGCCTTACTGCAATATTCCAGGCGGAATCAAAATACCTGTCTATTCAACAATACACGACGTAGTGTTCCTTGATGTACCTGGTCTTGCAGGCACCATAGGAACCATGGCAAGAAAATGGTTCTACAAGCGGGCTGTCAAAAAGTCAAAGGCAATTTTCACAGTATCAGAATTCAGCAAAAAAAGAATCATACATCACTTAAAATGCAAAAAGGACATCCATGTGGTGCACAATGGAGTTCCATCTTATTTTGACAATGTAGAACCTTCACAAGAGAAAGACAATTATATTCTATTCATCGGCAACATAAAAAAGCACAAGGGACTGTCTATTCTCCTTGAAGCTTTTTCAAAGGTTCTGGAAAGCAAGGCTGACCTGAAACTTCTTATTGTTGGTTCAAATAAAAATCTAAGGACTAGTGACACTACCCTTTATGATAACATCAATTCAATCAATGCATCACATAAGGATTCCGTTTCATTCACAGGCTTTGTAGAAAACGAGCAGCTGAAGGAGCTTATCTGCAAGGCAAAAATACTGGTGCAGCCATCCCTTTACGAAGGTTTTGGTATTCCTCCTTTGCAGGCTTTAAAATGTGGTACAAACACCGTGATATCAGACATAGAAGTCTTCAAGGAAATCTATGGTAAACTTCCTGTCGTATTTTTCAAAAGTGAAGATGCTTATGACCTGTCTGAAAAAATCATCGAATCCTTGGACAAGGCTCAACCTATATTGCAGACGGAGCTTTACAGTTATGAAATCACAGCAAAAAAAATACTCGAATGCATGCTAACATATTGTAAATAGACAGCACTTCTTTTATATAGTATAATTTAGGTATGGCAAAAAAGATTGAAACACAGTTCGAACACTCTCTGAAATCACAGTACAAATCTACAAGTTCATTCATCAGCGGAATCGCCCTTGCTTTTATAGACTGTATCGCATTCATGCTCGCCATATGTATTGGATTCTGCATTATAAATACAATCAACGGATCATGGATTAAATTCTATTCCTTCATTAAGTATTCAATTTTCATGCCTTTCATTTTTGCTGTTTTCTATGCAAATGGACTTTATCCTGGCATTCTTCTTGCACCAGAAGAAGAAGTAAAAAGATTTTCAATGAGTGCATTTTTCTGCCTTGTTGGTGAAGCCTTTGCGTTGATGACCATAAAGTCAACAAGAGATTTCATACCTATAGCAGCCGCTCTTCTGCTTGCCTGGCCATTCGCAACAATCCTTCTTCCATTGGGTCGTGAATTCGGAAGAAGAATCTATGCCCGCTGGTCATGGTGGGGAGTACCTGCCATCATATACAGCAAGGGAACACAGGGCAATGACATTGTACAGCGTCTCATAAACAGAAAGTATCTTGGCTATAAACCGATTCTTATCATTACAGATTCTCCATTCCATGATGATTCATTCATGGGAATCGAAATCAGAGAACGTACACCAGAAGTCATGGAAGCCATAGACAGGCTCAGAATCAAGGTTGCCATCATCTGTGGATATGACAGAAGCCTTGAATTAATCCAGAAAAACTACCGCTACATAATTCGTGTTCCTAAAAACCAGTTGAACACAACAATGTCTCTTCATATGAAGGACTTTGGCGGCATCCTTGGATTCTCATCAACAAACTATCTTACAAAAAGCGGTGCTGTATTCTTCAAGAGGTTCATTGACCTGTTCATATGTCTTTGTGCGGCACCAATAGTGCTTCCAGTAGTCGGCATTCTTGCATTGATTGTTAAGATTACATCACCAGGTCCAATTTTCTATGCACACAAAAGAGTCGGTTTCAACCATAGTGTCCTAAAGTGCTGGAAATTCAGGTCCATGTGCATCGATGCGGAAGAAAAGCTAAAGGAAATTCTCGCAAATGATCCTGTACGTGCCGCGGAATGGGAAAAAGACAGAAAATTTACAGATGATCCACGTGTGACAAAGTTTGGCAAGATTCTCCGCAAGACAAGCCTTGATGAGCTGCCTCAGTTATGGAACATTTTCATCGGACAGATGTCATTTGTTGGGCCTCGTCCGGTCACAGAACCTGAACTTGCTAAATACAAGCAGTTCTCTGAATATGTCCTTTCGGTAAAGCCTGGCTTAAGCGGAATGTGGCAGATTTCAGGACGCAGTGATACTGGATACGAAGAAAGAATAAACCTTGATACATACTATATCCAGAACTGGTCTATATGGCTGGACATTTGGATCATCATTAAAACAATCGGTGTTGTCGTAAAAGGAAAAGGGGCATACTGATTGCTGCGAAGAAGCCTTGTTCTGTCTTTTCTATTTTGTTTTTCAGCCCTAGTCCATTCACAGAAATACAGGGTTGAAGATGTTGTTCTTGTTTCTAAGGATAAGACGAAAACTCCATACTTGATGGATAAAATTCCGTCCATAGATAAGACTACTCTTTTTGAAACAAAAGATGACATACTATCATATCTTGAGGACATAGACCAAAGTCTTGAGAACACTCGCCTTCTTGAGAACCTGACCTACTCATACGAAGAACTTCAGGAGCAAGATGGAATCATCCCTGTCAGGGCAACATACACCTTCAATGACAGCACTTCCCTTTTGATTTTTCCAAAACCAAGCTTTGACAGCAACAAAGGTGCCGAACTTGAAATAGCATTAAGGGACAACAATTTTCTTGGCTTCACAAACAGTCTTGGTGCCGGAATTACTTTTAGTTTTGGTGACAAAGAGGAGCCAGAAAGGTTCTCCAAATTCACACCTGGATTTAACCTCGATTATATTCTACCTTTCAAAATTGGAAGAACGACAAACCAATGGTCCAATGTTCTTGATTTCAGATGGTGCGTAGAAAAATCACTTCCATATTTTTTCTATACCACAGGCCTTACTTTTGCCGTACCATTTGGAAACAACGACAAGCACCATGTTGAATTCACAGTACAGCAGTCCATCAACAGAAATTACGATTACATAAAATATGACGATGCCTTGCATTATACGGAATATGGTGAGATCGCAATTCCTTTTAATATTTGCAACATCGATCTTTCAACGCCTGTTTATTATCGGCCGACGATTTCCCTAAAGCACAACTGGGATGCAGATGGAATCAATGAACGAAATGTTGACTTAAAGCAGTCTCCATTGCTTCGTCCAGGTCAGGAACTTTATTTTGAACGCATAGACTGGATCGGGAAAAACAATTTTCGTGATGGTTTTTCTGTAAAAGTAGGAACATACATTGGATTTGATCTGCATACAAAGAATCCCAACAACCTCCTTGCGCCAGCCCTGGAGATCAACATAAAGCACTACAAAGCCTTTGATTATGCCGGAATCAATGTCAACTTCAACGGTCTCTTTGGACAGAACACAAGATATCCAATCGGCGCTTTGATAAGAGGCGGAACCGACAACAGTCTTTTTACTGGCGACATCTATGTGGATGACAACAATTACGCTTTCACAACCTCATCTGCCCTTGTATGGAACATAGACTTTCCTATACATCTGTTTACAACCGACTGGGTCAGTTTCTTTCACGCAAAGGATACTTGCATGGAAAAACTGTTTACCATGGCAAATTTCGAGCTTCAGTTCAGTCCTTTCATCGATATAGGACTTTTAGACAACAAGGGAACAAAGAACCATTTCTCAATCTATGAAGGTATTTATACAAGCGGATTTGAGCTTCTTATTTATCCATGCAAATGGAAAAGTTTTGTCGTACGCGGGAGTCTAGGATTCGATCTATCAAAGATACTTCTTGATGGTCACGGAAACTTTGACAGTTCATGGAGAGACAGTAAAGACTGGGAATGCTATTTTGGTCTAGGCCTGCTTTTCTAAAAACATCACAATATTGAGGAACTATTCAACATTTCCGACAATTATGATTTCACTTGCATAACGTCGCCAATATTCTTCTGGTTCTGTTCTTGAAAGAATATGAAGAAGATTTCTTGAGAATACGATTTTTCCAGCAGTTGATGCACTTTCCGCAAAATTACAGAACAGTTTCCAGATATTATTTTCACTTCCCCATTTTACGATATCATCATAATGCTGACATTTTTCAAGGAGATGACCAAGTCCCTGGAAATCATAATCATTCATTCTCTGTCTGATTACGTCTTCAAGTTTTGTAACGGCGATCACACTGGCAAGTGAAGAACATTTTAGAGTTTTCTCCGATTCACCACGTTCTCTATAGTATTCAGAAAGATCAATAAGTGCCTTAAGTGCAAGATCATTTTCACATCTATAAAGAAGGAAGAACTTTCCGACTGCTTCCTGGGAATCCATATCAATGATTCGCTTCAAGGAACGCATAAAATTGCCATCGGAATAGTATTCATTGTCTTTTACAATAAGAAGCAGATACTTTTCATAGTCATCATAGTGACCAAGACTTTCAGAAAGATATGCAAGATCATAAAGAAGATCATACTGCTCCATCTGAACGTCAAGATTTATGGCACAATCATAGGCCCTTTTCATGTATGAAAGAGCAACTTCATATTCACCTTCAAGGCGGTAGATTTTTCCTAAAAGATAGTCAGCCTCAGCATAGTTTGCATAAAGAGGAATATAGTCAAACACTTTTGAATAGCTGTTATTAAAGTAGGAAGCACCGAGTTTTTCAGAATGCATGTTGATGATATCAAGAGCATCATTCATTCCCAGTTCCTTAAGTTCTGGGATCACTCTGTCCAGATCATCACCAGCACGTCTGATCTTTGCTTTTTTTAGTGTAGATTCAAGAACCCATGACTGCCATGTGGCATCCTGCTTTCTTATCTGACGGCTTTGTTCCGCATATTCAATAGCCTTACCATAATCTCCTGACTCAAAACAATTCTGAGCCATTTTAAGAGAACGCCATGCTTCCTGGCCTTTCTGTACTTTACGTGGAATGCTCTGTGCAGACAGTGCGGCAGCAGATGCAAGCAAGACGAAACTGAATACTAAAGATTTAACAATGCGTTCTTTCATTATTTAGAGAGACTCCAATTCTTCCTCAAATACTTTATCGGCATCTTTGGTATCAATTGTTCGCACTATTTTTCCTTTTTTGAAAATAATACACTTGTCTTTTCCGCCTGCGATTCCCAGGTCTGCATGCTTTCCTTCGCCAGGACCGTTTACAACACAGCCCATGACTGCGATTGTAATATCCTTGTCCATTGAAAGAAGCCTGTTCTGCCAGCGATCAACAAATGAGTGGACATCAAATCCAAGTCTTCCGCATCTAGGACAGCTTACGATTGTCACTCCGCCCTTTCTGAGTCCACATTCATGAAGGATCTCACGGCCAGTAATGACTTCATTTTCCGGAGCGGAACTAAGGCTTACACGGATTGTTGAACCAATACCTTCCCTAAGAAGATGCGAGAAAGCCATTGTGGATTTTACAATTCCGGTGATCAGAGGTCCTGCTTCTGTTACTCCGATATGAAGCGGAACGTCAGAAACCCTTGCAAATTCTTCGTTGGCTTCTATTGTTTCTTCAACAGAACTTGCCTTCATGCTTACGACATAATTGGTAAAACCAAGTTCTTCAAAGACCTGTGCTTCCCTAAGAGCGGTATCAGCCAAAGCTTTGGCACGAGTGATGGTTCCGTCTATGACCTTTTCTTCGAGATCTTTTGGAAGACTGCCGGTATTGACTCCAATACGAATTGCAGCCCCCTTCTCCTTGCATGCCTCTACAACAGCCTTGACCCGCTCAAGATCTCCAATATTGCCAGGATTGATGCGGATCACAGGAACAGTACCCTTAAGACATTCCAAAGCAAGCCTGTAATCAAAATGGATATCGGCCACAAGAGGAACATCCGTATGGGCCTGGATGACACAAAGTCCGTGTGCGCTTTCCATGTCAGGAACAGCAAAACGGATTATGTCGCAACCAAGAGATTTCAATGTGTTGATTTCTTTTAGAATTGAACTGAGCTTTTCGGATTCTTCCGTGACATCCGTTATTCCGTCTTTCCACATGGTCTGGATCGTCACAGGATTATTACCACCAACAAGAATCTTTCTGATGCCATTTGCCCCGCCTATTGTCACAATGCGAGGACTTTTAAATTCTGAGTTCATGCCAATATTATAGCACTTAAAGCCTGCATTTGTCACAGTCACCGCAACCACAGGAACGTTGCCCGCATTTTTTTGCCTTTATGTGGACCTTTATTCTTTTTGCGACAATCATGACAACAACAAAAGCAAGGCCAGCAGAAATAAGCAAGGTAGACCAATAGGCGGAATCTTTACCGGCGAAATAGTTTCCAAGACAGTTTATAAGAACCGCAGAAAGATATGCAAAACAGCACTGCCAGATGATGGCGAAGGCAGTCCATTTTCTGCTGTTCATTTCACGTCGGATTGCTCCCATGGCTGCGAAACAAGGTGCGCATAGAAGATTGAAAACCAGGAATGCATAGGCTGTCACAGGAGAGAAAACATTGCCAAGATTTGCATATACATTACCATTCTGGCCATAAAGGACACCTAAAGTGCTTACGATGTTTTCCTTTGCAAGAAGCCCGGTGATTGTGGCAACTGTCGCCTGCCATGTTCCAAAGCCAGCAGGAATGAATATCCAGCTGACAAGATGCCCCAGCTTTGCAAGTATTGAAGAATCAATGTTCTCCTCACCAACCATGGTAAAAACAAGCTTTCCAGTTCTTGAGATCCAGCCAAAATTGCTCAAGGTCCAGACAATAATTGTTGAGACCATGATGATTGTGCTTGCTTTTTTTATGAATTCCCAGCAGCGTTCCCATGTTGTATGCAGAACGTTTTTTGCAGGAGGCAAATGGTAAGGCGGAAGTTCCATGACAAATGGAGAATTCTTTCCTTTGAACATGGGAAATCTTTTTAAAATAAGGCCTGACAGAATGATTGCTGTCATACCTACAAAATAGGCGCTTGTACTTACCCATGCCTTGCCGCCAAAAATACTTCCTGCTATCAATGCGATGAAAGGAACCTTGGCTCCGCATGGAATGAAAGTAGTAGTTATAATTGTCATGCGCCTCTCGCTTTCGTTTTCAATTGTACGGCTTGCCATGATTCCAGGTACACCACATCCTGTACCAACGAGAATCGGAATGAATGATTTTCCGCTTAGCCCAATTTTCTTGAACAGACGGTCAAGGACAAAGGCAATGCGGGACATATATCCACAGGCTTCAAGAAATGAAAGAAGCAGAAAAAGCACAAACATCTGAGGAACAAAACCAAGGACACTGCCAACGCCTGCAACAATTCCGTCTATGATAAGAGCCCTAAGCCATTCAGCGGTATGCCAGGCAACAAGGCCGCTGTCTATGAACGCAGGGATTCCGTTTTCTCCAAAAAGATTGTCGTTGACCCAATCTGTAGCAGGAGTTCCGACTGTGACCATGGAAATATAGTACACAAGGAACATGACAAAAGCAAAGACAGGCAGACCGCTAATACGTCCTGTGACAATACGGTCTATCTTGTCTGAAATGGAAAGTCCGCTTTTATTTTTCTTGATATAGTAAGGCTTTATGGCATCACAGACATAATTGTAACGCTCATTGGTTATGATGCTTTCACTGTCATCATCCATGGCAATTTCTGTAGCTTCGATGTCTTTTTCAATATGGCAAAGTATCTTTGAATCAATCTTAAGTTCTTCGATGACCTTCTGATCGCGTTCAAAGATCTTTATGGCATACCAGCGCTGCTCCTCTTCACGCATATGGTGCACACAGGCTTCTTCTATATGTGCAAGAGTATGCTCTACTTCACCGCTGAAAATATGTTTTGGAACGAAACTTCCGGTAGCTGCGACTTCTACGGCAAGCTCGGCGGCTTCCATTATTCCGGTTTGCTTCAATGCCGAAATCTCAATGATCTTGCAGCCAAGTTTTTTTGAAAGCTCATAGGTCTTTATCATGTCCCCGTTATGACGGACAACATCCATCATATTAAGGGCAATCACAACAGGAATACCAACTTCAACAAGCTGGGTTGTTAGATAAAGATTGCGTTCAAGGTTTGTCGCATCAACTATGTTAAGGATTACTTCAGGACGTTCGTGCAGAAGATAATTACGGGCAACAACTTCTTCCATGGTGTACGGGCTTAATGAATATATACCAGGAAGATCGGTCACAATCACATTCTCAAGATTTTTTATGTAGCCCTCTTTTTTTTCAACAGTGACACCAGGCCAGTTACCAACATACTGGTTCATTCCTGTAAGGGCATTGAAAAGAGTTGTTTTCCCGCAATTAGGATTGCCGACAAGGGCTATTCTTGTTTTTCCGATTTCTGCCATTGGACTATCCTTCAATCTCGATCATTTCTGCATCAGCCTTGCGCAGGGAAAGTTCATATCCACGGACAGTAAGTTCCATAGGATCTCCAAGGGGTGCAAGTTTTCTAAGTCGAATTTCCACACCTTTGGTTATGCCCATGTCCATGATACGTCGACGCAACGCACCTTCACCGTGAACTTTTACAACCTGAGCTTTCTGACCCGTTTTCATGTCCTTGACTGTCTTCATACTTATAGAATTATACACTTCTAATATTGATTAGTTAAAGGTAACTCCATTCAAAAAAAAAGACCGAACTTTTTACGGTCCGGTCTTCTTGCTGCTCAATTAATCTTCGTAACGAGATACGATTTCAGGTTCTTCAAAACAGAGGCGAACCCTTGGAAGAGATTTGATCTCTGTGTAAGTGTCTGTCATCCAGTCTCCGTTTGGATCATTGTCATAATCCTTGGAAGGTGTATCGTTAAGACCGCTTGCAGGAGGAGCAAAGATGTTAAGCTTCATGTCACATGGTCCAGACAAAGCCTTGTCATAGAACAATGTCATCATGTCAACGCATTTTACACCAGGAGCCTTGTAGAACCAGTAACCGCCAAGTTCAAGCATAAGGTTCTTGTCAAGAAGATCATCGTCAAAATAAACTTCTGCAAATACAGGCTGCTTATCAAAATGAAGATCCATTGAAAGGCCTTCGCTGTCTTCTGCGCTTCCCCAACGAAGCTTGCATGGAAGTTCAACTTCTCCGCCAGCAACGATAGGCTGGCTGTAGAATGGCTTGTGGAGCTGGTCACGGTACATGGCAAGCATTGGCTGTTCAATACCGACATCGCTGTTGTTTGGATCTGTGATTTCAAGACCAAGGCGGCCGTCATCACGGAACTGGTAGAAAGTAAAGGCTGTAAGCCAGTGTTCAGGATCCTTTTCAAGACGGTCCATGAAGTGACGCATCATGTTTGACTGAACAAATGCACCAGTAACATCACCGTCACCGTTAAGTTCGGAAAGAATGAAAGGCTTATCCATTCCAGTGATTTCACGAAGGCGGTGCAAAGTAGCCTTAGCCTGATCGTAGACTTCATCTACATCATAGCAGGCAAAGTCATTCCCGCTTCCCTTTTCACAGACAGTAACTGGCCATCCCCAGTGAAGTGAAAGATAGTGGTCACCTGACCAATAGTCACAGATTTTATGAGCCTCAAGGAAGATGTCTTCCATCTCTACCTTTCCTTCTTCCTTCATGTACATTCCGGCACAAAGGATTGTCTTTACGTTTGGAGCATATTCCTTAAGTATCTTGGCAAAGCGAACAAAGAAATCGGCAATGGTCTTGTAGTCTGCACGACGATTGAAACAGAACCATGTACCGGTACATTCGTGGTTGATGCGAAGGTACATTCTTCCGTATGGGCGGAGATCCTTTGCAATTCCAATAAGGTATTTATCTTCAAGAGTTGGATCAACTGTCAACGTAAGGACAACATCCTGACCACGACGACGAATTTCCTTCATGTAGTTGAAAGGTTCAGCTTCACGATTGCCGTTGATTCCGCCAAGATATGGGAAATAATCTTCGTAAGGGAAATTCCATGCACCGCCAGCCTTGTTGTCAGGTAAAGCAATTGAAGCACGCTGTGGCCATATGTCATCCTTTGGGTAATATGTATACATCAGGCTTATTCCGCGATGAACCTTCTTCATCTTTCTAAGGATGTAATCCTGATTAACATAGAAACTTCTTTCGCTTCCGTCACCCATATCAAGGGCACAATTTGCGCTTTTAAGCAGAACCTTTTTTGCTTTCATATCTGTACTCCGATCATTCTAGATTCTTTATTATATAACATATATTAATTCATTGGAGTCGCTTTTAATATCAGGTTTTTTTTAATTATATTATTTTATGTGTTTTTGTGTTTAAATAAAAAACACCGGCTCAGCCGGTGGTTTGGTCTGCGGGGGCCACCCGTTGTTTCCGGCCCGCGCTATAGCGCACTGAATCGACTGCC
>JAGHUO010000107.1 GCA_018064785.1 Candidatus Treponema equi | reverse complement strand
AGAAGTAAAGAGCCCTCTTTTCGACGGAATCGAACCAAGCCAGCAGGTCTGGATGAGCCATCAGGATGGAGTCCTTCAGCTAGGAGAAGGTTTTGAAGTAGTCGGAAGCACAAAGGACTGTCCATATGCAGCAACACAGAACCTTTTAAAGAAAAGATTCTCACTTCAGTGCCACTGTGAAGTAAAGGACACTCCATGCGGAAACCAGATCTTTGAGAACTTCGCAAAATACTGCCAGATGCCAAAGAACTGGGATGACAACGCAGTTCTCAACCACATCATAGAATCAATCAAGAAGGATGCGGAAGGAAAGAAAGTCCTTCTCTTCCTTTCAGGTGGTGTTGACTCGACAGTCGCATTCGCCCTCCTCAACAAGGCCCTTGGAAACGACCGCGTTCTTGGTCTCCACATCGACAACGGTTTCATGCGCAAGAACGAAAGCGCAAATGTAGCAGCAGCCTATAAGTCTCACGGATTCACAAACTTCATCGCTACAGACGCAAGCGCAAGCTTCCTCAAGGCAATCGAAGGACTTACAGACCCACAGAAAAAGCGCATGGCTGTTGGCGAAAACTTCATCACAGTACGCGACAGATTTGTTGAAGAACAGAAGCTTGACCAGGATCCTGTTCCATACATGCTTGCACAGGGAACTCTCTATCCGGATATCATCGAATCAGGCGGAACAAAGAACAGCCATACGATCAAGACACACCACAACCGTGTAGACGGAATCCAGAAGCTCATCGCACAGGGACTCATCATCGAGCCTCTCAAGGACCTTTACAAGGATGAAGTCCGCAAGATTGGAAAGATGCTCGGCCTTGAAGATGAACTTGTAATGAGACATCCTTTCCCAGGTCCTGGACTTTCAATCAATGTTCTCTGCTCTGAAGGTGTTCTTTCCGCAGAAGACAATGAAGAAATAAAGAAGGCGCGCGAAGAATTCGATGCAATTAAAATCACAGAATTCTGTGAAAACTGCACGGCCTCAATGGAAAAATCAGTGCTTCCTGTTAAGTCAGTCGGTGTCCAGGGAGACTTTAGAACATACAGATTCCCAGCATGTCTTTCTTTTGCCAAGGATGAAAATGGATTCTGCCATGTTCCAAAGGTACATGAAAAGGTAGAAAAAACATCAAGCACAATCACAAACAGCGCTAAATATCTCAACAGAACAATCCTTAAGCTTTACCAGAAACCTGGCGTCAAAGATGAAGACATGATGCTTCAGAAGGCATACTGTACAAAAGACCGTCTTGACCAGCTCCGTGAAGTGGACAACATCGTCCTCACAGAGCTTCATGCAAGCGGATGGTACGACAAGATTTTCCAGCATCTTACAATCGACCTTCCTTTTGCAACTGACAGCAGCAAGGCAAGTTTTGTACTCCGTCCTGTAGTATCAGAAGATGTCATGACAGCACGTTTTGCATGGCTCCCACTTGATCTTCTAGACAAGATAGTCCATAAGATTGCAGAACTGGAATTTGTTGATGCACTCTACCTTGACTGCACCAACAAGCCGCCTGCAACATTTGGATGGGA
>JAGHUO010000005.1 GCA_018064785.1 Candidatus Treponema equi | reverse complement strand
GGAAAACGCCGACGAACTCGTCAACAAAGTGCGTGCAAAGAATTTTGACGCATACGTATATAGCGAAAAAAGAGCTTCCGGAACAACTTACTACATCGTAGTCGTTGACGAAAACTCTTCTCTCACAATGGGTAAAAAACTGAAGGCAGCAGGTTTCGACTGCTACACTATAGAGTAAAGGCCTTCATCTTGCCTTTGCCCTTGACCTCATATTCATCCACAACATCAAATGTCACATGGGCCATGGTTTTGTTCTTGACGGCCTCAGTGACCATGATGTGTCCTGGAGTACAGATTGACTCCATGCGGCTTGCAACATTCACCGTATCACCCCAAAGATCATAGATGAACTTTGTCTTGCCGATGACTCCGGCAACTACAGGACCACAGTTTATGCCGACCCTTATCTGGAACGGAATCTTGGCAGTCTTGTTGTATTCAAAAAGATCTGTGTACATTCCGCGTGCAAAGTCGACCATTATCTGTGCATTGCCTTCTCTCTTTTCTGGAAGTCCACATACGGCCATGTAGCAGTCACCGATGGTCTTGATTTTCTCGACACCCATGTTCTTTGCGCGTTCATCGAATTTCGTAAAGAGGCTGTTCAACGCCATGACGATTTCTTCGGCGGAATGGCTGGAAGTCGTCTTTGTAAAACCTACGATATCAGCAAAGAGAACGGAAACATCATCGAATGCATCAGCTATGATCTGATCACCAAACTGATTTTCCTTGAGGCGTTCCGCAATTGGATCTGGAAGTATGTTCTTGAGAAGCCTGTCAGAATTGTCCTTTTCAATCTCAAGATCAACAGTCTTCATCTGAATCATGGTCTCAAGCTGCAGCTGCTTTACCATCAATGCCTTTTCACGCACCTTGATGATAAGAACAATAATGCCAATGATAACAATACCAACGGCCACCCAGAAAAGAGGAACCTGATAGATGTAAGGCTTTATCCTGAACATGAATGTGGCAGGCTCGTTGCTCCACAGACCGTCGCTGTTTGAAGCGTTTACAAGGAATCTATAGACACCAGGCTTAAGGTTTGTATAGGTGACGCTTCTGCTTGCTGTGATGTCAGAAAAATCAGCGTCAAAGCCTTCAAGCATGTTCTTGAATCTTACAAGCTCAGAGGAAACATAACTCAAGCCAGTATAGACAATATCGATCTTCTTGACGCCTGGCTGAAGAACAATTGAATCGTTGTCATGGATCTTCACTTTCTTTCCGTTGACAAGGAAAGATTCAATGTGGACGTTTGGCAAGGTCTTGTTTGATGTGGCCTTTATAGGATCATAAACGGCAAAGCCATCGATGAGAGTGAAGTAAAGTCTTCCAAGATTGTCCCTCATGGAAAGTGATGTCGATGTGACTCCGCCTGTCTTAAGTCCGTCATTCTTGGTGAAGAACTTAGGGTCAAGTGTCTTCTTTTCGCCCTTTATATAATTTTCAAAATCTACTTTTGAGATGGCAGAAATTCCGCGGTTGCTTGTCATCCATATTGTTTCTGTATAGTCGGCAAGCATCTGGAAAATCGTGTCCGTACCAAGACCATCTGAGGCATTGAACGAAGTAAAGGTGGTTCCGTCAAAACGGGAAATTCCAGTACCAGTACAGATCCAGAATATCCCCTTCTCGTTCTGAGTGATCTTGAATATTACGTTTCCGCTGAGTCCTGTCTTTGTATTGTATGTCTGAACTACTTTTCCATCTTCAATGACATCGATTCCACCACCATCGGTACCGACCCAGAGTTTATTTGAAGAGTCGACGAAAAGGCTCATTATGTAGTCGTTGCAAAGGCCCTGTTCCCTGTTGTAGTTGACAATGGAACCATCAGCCGTGATGCAGGAAAGTCCTGTTGTTGAACCTATCCATAGATTTCCGTTTCTGTCATCAGTACAAACACGGATCATGTCTCCGATAAGACCATCTTTTCTTGTCCAATACTTTATTCCGTCTTTTGTCTTTCTTATCTGACCATACTTTGAATAGGCGCTGACAAGAAGATCTCCGTTGCGTGCCAGACCTATGTGACGGATGCGGACACCCTTTGTCATTCTGGAAAGCTCACATGGAACTTCCTCGTCATTCCGTAGGCAAAGGATTCCGTCATCTGTACCGACCCAGACATTTCCTTCAAGGTCCTGGCAGATGGCGTTTACACCTGACTTTGTTCTGTATGTATAGAATTTTCCAAGAGAAAGTTTTTCAACTCCACCGTGGTCCGTGGCGAACCATATGTTGCCTTCACGGTCCTCCAGGATCTGGTTGATGGTGTTGTCCGTAAGACCCATCTCCGAAGTATATTTGGAGACCTTTCCGTTACGAAGAAGATATACACCTTTGTCCGTCAAGAACCAAAGGTTTGAAGAGCGGTCCAGATATATCCTGTTCACAAGGCACTGTGGAATTTCCTTCAAGGCAGGCATGTCATATTCCTGTCCATTTCTGATCATGACGACACCATTGTGGCTTATTCCAAAAAGAAGATTTCCTGTGTCATCCTGGCCAATGGCAGAAACCGTATAGCCACCAAGACGCTTGTTCAGATAATCAAGGGTCTCATATCTATGGAAAGTTCCTTCGCTATAGTAGTAGATTCCACCCTGCATTGATGTAGCAAGCCAGATGCGTCCTGCAGTATCGCAGTAGAGTGCCTGAACAAGAACATGATCCCTGTCGATGGAATTCAATCCATCCGGAACTACCACCTTGCCGTCAGTTGTTATATAGACAATGCCCGAGGCGGTTCCCACCCAGATATTGCCTGCCTTGTCTTCCACGATTCCACGTATCGAATTGTTTGGGATACCGTCCTCAGTGGTGTATCTGAATGTAGAAGAATCATTGATCCTTGTGATGCCTTCATCATTTGAGCCGATCCAGAGATTTCTTTTAGAATCTTCGAATACGACACGGGCGGACCTGAATCCAAGTCCCTCGACAGTATTCCAGTTGATTATGTCAAAATTGATTCCGTCAAAACGTACAAGTCCATCATAGGTTCCCATGTAAACAAAACCATCTTTTGTCTGGATGATGTCTGTAATGGTATTTCCAGGAAGGCCGTCAGCGGCAGTCCAGACATGGCTCACATAGTCCGTCGGAAAGTTCTGTGAGAATAGATCAAGACAAAAGAATGCCAAAGAAATTGTCAGAGATACAAGCTTTTTTGATTTCATGGATAAAATTATAACACAGAATTCTTGAATTTAAATTGACCGCACAAGGATAAAAAAAACGCCATTGCGAAATGCCCTAAGACTACTTCACAATGACGTTTCATAAGAAAACCTATGTTTTCAGTTCTTCAATTATTTTACGAATTCCTTCTTGAGGAAGTCCAGGTCAAGTTCTGGATAAAGAACGTGTGCGCTGAGGAGCTTGTTTACTCTTTCGCGTGCAGCCTTCTTGGTTTCTTCGCTGATTTCGATCTTACCCTTTGCAGGCTTTCCTTCCTTTGTAAGGCCAGGCTTTGTGTTCTTGAGGACGAAGTCAACGATTGAAGCAACTTCCCTCATGTCATCTTCGTTCATGCCAAGAGTTGTAAGGGCTGGAGTACCGAGACGAACACCAGATGTCCACCATGCACCGTTCTTGTCGTATGGAAGAGCATTTGCGTTTGCTGTGATTCCGCATTCGAACATTGCAGCTTCTGCCTGCTTTCCTGTAAGTCCGTAGACTGTAACGTCAGCGAGCATAAGGTGGTTGTCTGTTCCGCCTGTCTGGAGTGGAATGTTGTATGTCTTGAGGGCTTCAGCAAGAGCCTGTGCATTCTTTACAACCTGAGAAGCCCATGCCTGGTAAGCTGGTGTATTTGCTTCTTTGAAAGCGATTGCCTTTGCAGCCATAACGTGACCGAGTGGACCACCGAGAACCATTGGACAACCCTTGTTTACATAGTCCATGTATTCCTTCTTGCAGAGGATCATGGCACCACGTGGACCGCGGAGTGTCTTGTGTGTTGTTGTTGTAACGATGTCAGCCCATTTTACTGGATCGTAGTCGCCCTGGAATACCTTACCTGCAACGAGACCTGCAAAGTGAGCCATGTCTACCATGAGAACTGCTCCACACTTGTCTGCAATCTGGCGGAATCTCTTGAAGTCGATCTTGCGTGGGTATGCAGAGAAACCTGTCAAAAGGATGAGAGGCTTAACTTCCATTGCCTGCTTTTCGATTGCATCGTAGTCAAGGAGACCTGTCTTTTCGTCTACGCCGTATGGATGTGATTCAAACATACGAGCAGAAACATTCATCTTGTAACCGTGTGTAAGGTGTCCGCCGCATGAGTAGTCGAGACCCATGAGCTTCTGGTTTCCGAACTTCTTCCTGAGCATGTCGAACTGTTCAGCTGTAAGATCGTTGAGTGACTTTACGCCAAGTTCTTCGAGAGTTGGTGTCTCAACCTTTGCACTGAGGATTGCCCAGTAAGCAACAAGGTTTGTGTCTGCGCCAGAGTGTGGCTGGACATATGCATAATCTGCACCAAAGAGTTTTTCTGCTTCACGGGCTGCAGTGTTTTCAACAGCATCGATGTTTACACAGCCACCGTAGTATCTGTGCTCAGGATATCCTTCTGCATACTTGTCAGTAAGAAGGTTTCCCATTGCAGACTGAACTGAAAGTGAACAGTAGTTCTCAGAAGCTACGAGCTTAAGGTGGCTTCTCTGGTTCTCAAGTTCATTTACAATTGAAGCTGCGATATCCGGACCGACTGCTGCAACCTGCTGGATGTTTGCAACGTAAGCGCACATTGCGGCATTTGGCTTGTTACCGCAAGATGCAAGATAATTTTCCAATGGTGTAGACATAAAATACCTCTTTTCGTCATTGGTAATGACAATATAATAGTTTTAACTATACTAAAGAAAATTAAGTATTTGTTCAACGGCGAAAGCGATTGTTTTTATAGAAGCCCGTAATTTTAGTAACTTTCGCCGTAAGTTTGCTGGCGCAAACTTATAAGCGATAATAGTGATCTTCGAGCGAAAGCGATTGTTTTTTATAGAAGCCCGTAATTTTAGTAACTTTCACTCGCATAAAAACAGTTTTTGTAATAGAGTTGCCCTATGCAAAATTGCCTCTATGAAAAGGGACTGAAATTTGAATGCAAAAGGTGCTCATACTGCTGTGGAAACGGACCTGGTTTTGTCTACCTTTCAAAGGAAGATCTTGAAAGATTCTGCAGGCACTTTGACATGTCTCCAAAGGATTTTGTTGAGAAATACTGCCGGTGGGCTGACTACTATGAAGGGAAAAAAGTCCTTGCGCTCATAGAAACTAAAAAGCTTGAATGTATACTTTGGGACAACGGATGTTCCGCCTATGAAGGACGACCATTGCAATGCCGCACCTGGCCTTTCTGGGACTGGATGGTAAACGACAGAAGCTGCTGGGACGATTGCGCAAAAACATGTCCCGGAATGGACAAGGGACCAGTGCATTCAAAGGAAGAAATAGAGGAAGCCGCCAGACAATACAAGGAAAATGTTCCCCTTGAAATCGAACAATGGCAGGCGGAATATCTCTAGGCCTCTTTCTTCTTTTCTGAGATTTTTCTTATCAGGAATATGCGGAAAGCAATGGCACAGATTGTTCCGGCTGAATCCGCAAGCCAGTCAAAGAACGAGCAATCCCTTCCAGGAACAAAGGACTGGTGGATTTCATCTGTCATTCCGTAAAGACCTGTAATCAGAAAAACGCAAGCCGAACAGACCATTGTTTTCTGAATCCACCTGCTGCTTGAAAACCAGAAGGTCCAGCAAAAAGCAAGACCACCAAAACATATGAAATGTATCACCTTGTCTGAATTATCAAAGCCCGGCGTAGGAAATGTCTGTCTGCTGGAAATATACCAGCTTATGCCTGTGACTATCAGCGCTGGAAGCCTTATGAGAACCTTGGACAGAAGGTTGTATTTCTTTTCTAAATCATTCTTTTGCATTGAAGCCATTCTACAGAATTTTCAAGAGCTTTAACAGTCTTTGTCTCAAGAACACACCTTGCGTTGCATTCCCTGGCAAGACTGAGCCTTGAAATCAGATTGACTTCACCGGTTCCCAACTCCTGATGGCATTTGGCTCCGGACGCTTTTCTTGTTCCGTCGTGAATATGAAAATGGCAGAGCTTGTCGACGTGGGAAAGAATGAACTCCATGTCAGATTCATCGTTGCTGATGCTGTGGCCTACATCCCATGTGAGTCCAAAAGCAGCACTCTGCAACAGGTAATCAACGGCTTCTTTTTCAAAACCGGTGAAACCATCCATATTCTCGATGCAGATTTTTATGCCGCTGTCACCAATGCACTTTTCACAGAAACTGCGGAACTGGACCATGCTGTCAAAATATTCATCGTGTCTTTTTTCATGTACATAGACTTTTTCTGTCGGCAGAGTTAAATAGATTCCATGGTTCATGTGCATGTTGATTACAGGACATGATATCTTCTTCGCAAAATCCACAGCTGCCTCTACTGTCTTTAGCCAGGCTTCCCTTACAAAATTGTTTGGACTTGATACATCGAAGCTTTCACTTAAGTGGATCGTAAAGTAGATTCCATATTTTTCTTTCAAGGCGGAATAACACCCGGCGTCAAAATACTGAACCTGGTATTCCGGGAAATTCATGTTCAGCTCAATGAAATCAAGACCAAGCTTCTTGCACAACGTGCAGTTCTCTTCAAGGGAACCAAGTTCAATAAGTACAGGCATTCCATAATTCATAGGCACTTCCATAATTTTTCTGCTTTTTTGAAAAAGAATGATGCAAATGAAAGAAAACTTTCTATGTACATAACATCTTTTTTAATTACGGAAAGAATATTAGCACCATATTCATGAAAGAACCGTCACCAGGAAAAAAATGCAACAATAGAGGCAAAAATCACGTTTTTGGGCAATTTTGGCATTATAATTCCAGGTAGAGGTCTTAAATTGAATTACTACGGAATCTGTTTTATTCTTTCAATTATTCTTGCAGCAGTCTTTATTTTTAGAATAACATCCACAAAGTCAGTTGACCTTGCGCTTTTCTTTGTTTTTGCCGGCATAGCCAACTTTGGATACTGGGAAAGAAGCATTTCACAGAATCTTTCACATGCAATCTTCGCACAGCAGATCACCTATATAGGCGGATGTTACGCGACACTATCCATCCTCTTCATCATCCTTTTTCTTTGCAAGATCAAGATATACAAGGTGATGCGTTTTCTGCTGATTCTTTCTTCCACAGCCGTTTTCATCACTTCCCTTACAATCGGCAAAAGCACAATCTTTTACAAAAGCGTCAAACTGTTCTGTGAAAACGGAACATCAAAGCTCATCAGGGAATATGGTGTGTTCCACCAGTTTTTCTACGTACTGCTCATCGCCTGCTACGTTTACAGTTTTGCGGCACTTTTCGTAGGAATAAAAAGGAAAAGGGAAGTTTCCATCAAGGCCGTGTCAAAACTTCTCCTTATTGCCAGTCTTGGTATCTTTTCATACTTTGGCAGTGGACTTTTATTTGAAGTTGATCTTATTCCGCTCTGGTATGTTATTTCCGGAACTGTCTTTATTCTGATACAGAACACTATCGGACTTTACAACATAGACAAGACAATCATTGATTCCATGCTCATGCATAATACCTTCGGTGTTGTGTCTTTTGACCTGAACTATAACTTTCTTGGATGCAACGACCGCGCAAAGGAAATCTACCATCCATTGCAGAAACTCATCGTGGACAAGAAAGTTGATCCTGATGATTATGAACTCAAGGAACTGGATTCATGGATTGATTTCTTCAAGAGAAACATCAAATCTGAATTCTATTACAAGAAGAACAACAACTTTTATAAGGTCGATTCAAAGCCACTCTATGTAGGCAAGAAACACAAAGGATACCAGCTTATTTTCTCTGATTGCACCGAGGAAAAAAACAGGGAATCAAATCTCATAAAGATTTCAATCACCGACGAACTTACAAAGCTGTTCAACAGACGTGCCTTCGAAGAAGAAATTGAAAAGATCCAGTCAGACGGAATTCCTGAAGACTTCACAATCCTTTCCTTTGACCTTAACGGACTCAAGGCCGCCAATGATACCAAGGGACATGCGGCAGGAGATGAACTGATCATTGAAAGCGCAAAGACACTCAACGCCGTCATTGAATCCTACGGTTATGTCTACAGAACAGGTGGAGATGAATACATCGCAATCGCAATCTGCACAAAGGAACAGCAGGAAGAAATTTTCAGCTTGATAGACAACTATTCAAAACTTTGGAAGGGAACCTATTCCACAGGACTGAGCATTTCAAAAGGTGCAGCTTCCATTACGGAATTCCCGGACTACTCAATCGACCAGCTTGAAAAAGAAGCGGAACAGAGGATGTACAAGGACAAGACAAGATACTATCTTGAATCAGGAATCGAAAGAAGAAAGAGATAAAGAACAATTGCGATCCATTGAATTATGTGAATCCATACATGAACTTAAGATTTTCCCCTGATCAAGGATGATTCAATCTAACAACAATTATTCGCACAGTCACATGCACAAGCAAAATATTCACCAAACATGGAAAATTTGCATCTGGATTACAACTCATCATTGTAATCTTCATACCAGACAGGTTCCTTTGCGTCGGCACCGTCAGCCCCGATGAATTTGTTCATCCATACGATTCCAAGCCAAGTTCCTTTCTTGATGCCAGCATTATGGAAATGACCTACCTCTTCAAACCCCAAAGATTTATGGAATCCAAGGCTGGCTTCATTGGTATCTACGATAACTGCGTAAATGTATTGGAAGTTCTGTTTTTTCAAGGTTGAACTGAACCTGTTGTACAGGGCCGTTGCTATTCCGCTTCTTCTTGGAGCATCAGAAGAAAGGACAATGGTCCATTCAACATTCCACTTATAGGCATCGTGAGGACGCAAAGGTTCTCCGCAGCAGTAGCCCAGAATTGTTCCGTCTTCATCTTCCGCAACATAGAAAGGATATTTTTTCTTTGTGTCGATTATTTTCTCACGGTATTTTTCAACACTGGGATTTTCAATTGTAAAGGTTACGTTAAGGCCATCAACGTAGGCACCGTAAATGTCATGGCAGGCAAGGGCGTCTTTTTCTTCCGCTATACGGATCTTGAAATTCATTTTTTTACTCCTACACTATTTATAGCACTTTTACAGTCCAACGTATATCAATCAGTAAAAAAGGTTCCTTATTTGAAAAATTTGTATCTTTTTGATAGACTACGAAAATCGGAAGGGGATCTTATGAAAAAAAGAAAAGTATTGTTCAAATCGAAATATGCCAGCGCAAAGCTCAAAGAAGAGTCCATGCTTGCCCTTCATCAATCCTTCCATAAAATTCTGAAACTGGATCTCAAGAAAGACATTTTCGATGAAATAAAAGTACTTGCCGAAGAAAAACATGTAGATAAAGGTTACTGCCATAAATTCTCAGAGTGGGCAAAAAACTTTGCCATGACTGGAAACATCTACAAGGATGATGTGGACAGCTATCTTCAGTTCATTGACCTCGAAAACATCAAATATCTTTTCCGGACTGAAGTAAAAAAACACAGCATCAAATACAGACGAAGCATCAGCAACGAGATTCGATGGGTAACTCTTGATGTGATACCAGCCGTAGATTTCAGCGAAAAAAATCAGATTGTATACCTGTACGTATATGACATACACGAATCCCTTTCTGAAGAACTGTACAATTCAAAGCTCATGACAGCCATCGCCCATGCCATGACAAGAAGCCACCTTGTCAGCCTTTATATCGATCTGGACAGAAATACAACAAATCTCATCTACGCCAACGAATATGTACAGAAAATGATTGATGAAATCAAACCACAGGGAACACATCTTGACGACACGGTAAAATTCTTCACCCACAAAAGCTGTGTTGAAAGAATGCTTGAATTCGTAAATCTTGATACCATCAACGAAAGGCTCAAGGACAAAAATTCCATCACCATGGAATACATAGGAAACAGAGGTGGATTCTGCCGCGCCAGTTTCATGCCGGTACGTTACCATCGTGACGGCAGGCTTAAGAGCGTCCTTTACACAAATGAATACGTGGAAGGCGAAGTAATAAAACTACGTGGCCAGCTGGAAACAGAAAAGGCCCTTGTTGAATGCCTTACCACACTTTCTAGCACAGATGATTTCGAGGAAGCCATCGCAAGGATCCTCAAGCATATCGGTGAATTCTACGAAGCTGACAGAGCCTATATATTCAACATTGACTACAACAGGAATACGGCAAGCAACGAATATGAATGGTGCAAGGAAGGCATTAAATCCCAGATCAATGACATGCAGAACGTAAACCTGGAGATTTTTTCCCGCTGGATCGATCTGTTCAAGAAGAAGGACATCGTGATCCTGTCAAATTCCAAGAATGAGCTGGATCCGGAATCAATGGAAGCAAAGTTGCTTGAAAGCTGCAAGATAGAAAGCCTTATTGTCGTTCCGTTCTATGACAGCATGAAGAAAATCACAGGCTTCATGGGAATCGACATGCCCAAAAAGAACATCAACACTGACATCGTACTCCGTTCCGCAGCAACATACATCATGGAAGAAAAACTCAAGCAGAACTACACGGAAGAACTGTACAAGATGAGCTATTCCGACAGCATGACTGGATCATACAACCGCGCTGCATATATCCGCGACATGAACGAACTTGCAAACAAGGGAGACCGTTCCGTAGGAATTCTTTATGCCGATGTAAATGGACTGAAAGTAACCAACGACACAAAGGGTCACGAGGCAGGAGATGAACTGATCCTCAACGCCATCAAGCTCCTGACAAAGTATTTCCCAAAGAAATCCGACAGAATATACCGTCTTGGCGGTGATGAATTTGTTGTACTATGCTTTGACATATTGCAGAAGGAGTTCTTTACAAAAGTAGAAAATCTGAGAAGTGAACTTCTTTCAAACTGGATCCTCAGCTGTGGTGGAACATGGTTCCAGAAAATCACCGACATCGACAAGGTCACGACAGAGGCGGAACGATCCATGTACCAGAACAAATCCGATTACTACAAGGCAAATCCAAGGACAGACCGAAGGCTTTGATGACTGGCTTTAATTGATACAAAACCTCTTTTCTACTATACTATTGTTCAAAATTTACCCAAATTAGAGGACAAAAATGAAAGCTATCGAACTCGAAAAAGCTTACAACCCAAAAGATTTTGAAGACAGAATCTACACACAGTGGGTTGATTCAGGCTGTTTTAAACCAGCTTCAGACGAAAAGTCACCATTACACGCATCTTATCTTTCAAAAAGCAAGAACTCAGCAGTCTCTAAATATACAGTCGTCATTCCACCTCCAAACGTCACAGGTGTTCTTCACATGGGACACGGTCTCAACAATACACTCCAGGACATCGTTGTTCGTTACCATCGCATGATCGGGGACAATACTCTCTGGGTTCCAGGAACAGACCACGCAGGTATCGCTACACAGAACGTAGTTGAACGCCAGCTCAAGAAGGAAGGTCTTTCACGCAATGACCTTGGACGTGAAAAGTTCATCGAACGCACATGGAAGGTCAAGGAAGACCATCACGCAACAATCGTAAAACAGCAGCGCAAGCTTGGTAACAGTGTAGACTGGGACCGTGAACGCTTTACATACGACGAAGGTCTTTCAAAGGCAGTACGCGATGTTTTCGTAACACTTTATGAACGCGGACTCATGTACAAAGGACAGCGCCTTGTAAACTGGTGTCCACGTTGTGGAACAGCCCTCGCCGATGATGAAGTTGACCATGAAGACACTCAGGGTGCAATGTACCACCTTTACTACGAATATGCAGACGGAAGCGGAAAGATTGAAGTTGCAACAACTCGTCCAGAAACTTTCTTTGGTGAT
Organism: Candidatus Treponema equi; assembly: GCA_018064785.1. Taxonomy (GTDB): domain Bacteria; phylum Spirochaetota; class Spirochaetia; order Treponematales; family Treponemataceae; genus Treponema_D; species Treponema_D equi. Next base: position 38,686 of record JAGHUO010000005.1, on the reverse strand, counting down.
ACAGCCGTTGCAGTAAACCCAAGCGACGAACGCTACACTGGCATCGTTGGAAAAATGCTCAAGCTTCCTCTCACAGGAAAGGAAATCCCAATCATTGCCGACGACTATGTAGACAAGGAATTCGGAACAGGTATGGTTAAGATTACTCCAGCCCACGACCCTAACGACTGGGAAGTTGGTAAGAGACACAATCTTGAAGTAATCAACCTTCTTACTCCAGACGGAAAACTCAACGAAAACGTTCCAGAAAAATACCGTGGACTCAAGCCTGAACAGGCACGCAAACTTGTTATCGAAGATCTTACAGAAGCAGGACTTTTCAAGGGTGAAGAAAAAATGAACCACTCTGTAGGCCACTGTTACCGCTGCAAGACTGTAGTTGAACCATATTTGTCATACCAGTGGTTTGTAAAAATGAAGCCAATGGCAGACAAGGCACTTGCCGCATGGAAAAACGGAGAAATCCAGTTCTTCCCTAAGAAGTGGGAAAACACATACGAACACTGGCTCACAAACATCCGCGACTGGTGTGTAAGCCGCCAGATCTGGTGGGGACACAGAATCCCAGCCTGGTACTGCCAGGACTGTAACGAAACAATGGTAAGCCGCGAAGACGTATGCAAGTGTTCAAAGTGTGGAAGCACAAACCTCAAGCAGGATCCAGATGTTCTTGACACATGGTTCTCTTCATGGCTCTGGCCTTTCTCTACTCTGGGATGGCCACAGGACACAGAGGACCTTGCAAATTTCTATCCTACAACAGCCCTTGTTACAGCATACGACATCATCTTCTTCTGGGTAAGCCGCATGATCATGGCAGGTCTTGAATTTACAGGTAAGGCTCCGTTCCATGACATCTACATCCACGGTCTCGTTCGCGACAAGCAGGGACGCAAGATGTCAAAGTCCCTCGGAAACGGAATCGACCCTCTTGAGATCATCGACATGTACGGTGCAGACGCCCTCAAGTTTACATTGAGCTACATGTGTGCCCAGGGACAGGACGTTCTCGTAGACAAGGACTCATTCAAGATGGGATCTAAGTTCTGCAACAAGGTTTGGAACGCATCTCGCTACATCCTTGGAAACCTTGAAGGACGCACACTCATTCCTGTAACAGACGCAGACCTTACAGAACTGGACAAGTGGATCTACACAAGACTCGACAACGCAGTAGCAAACGCAAAGGACGCATTCAAGAACTACCGCTACAACGACGGTGCAAGCGCAATCTATGAATACTTCTGGAATGACCTTTGTGACTGGTATGTTGAAGCAACAAAGCTTTCGTTCAAGAATGGAGATGAAAAGGAAAAGGACCGTGCAGTTTCTGTACTCCTCAACGTCCTCGAAGAATCACTCCGCCTTATGCATCCATACATTCCGTTTGTAACAGAAGAAATCTGGTCTAAGCTTCCACTTGCAGAAATCGTTGAAAACCGCAAGAAAGCAGGTGCCCAGAAAACAATCACAAACAGCGAATACACAGGTCTCCTTGTAGACGCTCCATACCCTGAAGTTACAGAAGCTCGCAACAACGCAGAAGTCAGCGCAAGATTCGATGTCCTCAAGGAACTTATCCGCAACGTTCGCGGTCTCCGCACAGAATGTGGAATCGATCCTGCCCTCAAGATCAGCATTGCAATCAAGATCGCAGCAGGAACAAACGCTGAAGTAATCAAGGAAAAGACAGACATGATCCAGCTTCTTGCCGGAATCAAGACAATTGAATTTGTTGATGCAAATCCAGCAAAATCAATCGGTACTGTTGGAACAGGTTACGAAGCATTCCTCCTTGTTGACGAAAACATCAACATCGAACAGCTTGCCGCAAAGTTCAAGAAGGACATCGACTGGGAAAAAGAAAATGTCCGCCGCAGCGAAAACAAGCTTAACGGCAAGTTTGCGGAACATGCCCCTGCAGAACTCGTTCAGGCTGAACGAGATGCCCTTGAAGTCGCAAAGAGCAAGATCGAGAAGCTGGAAGGCTACCTTAAGAACCTCTAGTAAAAATCAGACATTTATTTAATAAATAAAAGTCAAACAGGTAAAAACCGTGTTATAATTGAAGTACATGGTAATTGCCTGTTTGCTTTTACCTGTCAGAATTAAGCACGGAGGCTTGAATATGGCAAAATATGAGATGGCTACAGAAAAACCATCACGAATGGACACCGACAGAATGCTGCAGCTGTCAAACATTTCATTCGCGCCCTATATTCAGCTTTCGACCATGCTGATTGGAAAGCAGCGTCATGCCGGTGGAAACATGTTCCGCCACCAGATCGATACCATGGGAATCCTCATGGACTACGGATACATCGATTCCGTATTGCTTAAAGCCAGTGTAGTCCACGACACAGTGGAAGATATTCCGGATTTTGACGAAAACCTCATTCTTAATGCAGATGCAGACGGAAAGGATGTTCTTTCCCTTGTTCTTGAAGTGACCAAGCGTCAAGGTGAAAAAAAGGATGAATTCCTCAAGAGAATCATCAACTTTGGATCACAGAAAGCAAAGCTTCTGAAATGTGCCGACAGAATAAGCAACATGATAAGCCTTGGTTTTGTTACCGATGCAAAATTCATTGAACGCTACTGCAACGAAACGGAATTCTACATACTTCCGATAGCAATAGAAGTTGACTACAACATGTATCAGGAATTGATAAACCTGGTGATGACACGTCGTCAATATCTTGAACAGATAAATTATTTTGACAAGAAAGACAATCAATAACAAATACGGAAAGAGAAATCTAGAATGAAAAACACTACAGGAAAATCTTTGCCAGTATGTTCAGTATTGCTGTTTCTGTCTCTGGCTGGTCTTCTTCTTCAGCACATCAATATCTACAACCATAACAAGAAGGAAAGAATCCTCAATACTCTCGATGTTGATTCAGACACCTATGTAAAATTCAAGGTCGATGTAACTGGCAGCTGGGAAAAACTCATGCCAGGATATCTTTTTAAGCCGGAATATTTTGACAAATCCAGCTACGCTATCAACGACAACAATGAAATAAAGACTTATGGAAAGACCTATGACTTTACAATCACAAACCTTTCCAACGCCGACATCACAAGCTGGTATGCAGTCATAAAAATTCCGGAAGACACCTACCTGAACAAATCATGGAATGGAAACGTATGCTTCAACCAGAACAGCGGAACAAAATCACAGACTTTCAACCCGCTTAAGGATCTTCCTGAAAACATCCTGCTGGACTACGACACCATCGACGGCCTTTATCTTTTCCCGTTGGAAAAGAACGCACAGATTTTCTACCATCCTTCAGTGGAATATTACGAAACACCTATCAGTCCTTCAGCACCTAAGAACAACAGTTTCCTTTCAAAGACATTCGGAATCATCTTCTACTCTGAAGCTGCATTGCTCAATTTCAAGGATGTTGAAATTCACTACACCATCCATCTGAAACTAAGTTCATTCAGATCTTTCTGGATAAACTGCGGATTCATAGCGTTCTTTTTCATCGGTGAACTTATTCTTATGGTCAACCTTGTCCTGACACGCAGATATGAAAGAAGAAGGCTCCACGACAAGAAGATAATCATCCAGGCCATCGGAACATTCTCACAGTTCATCGATGCAAAAGATTCATACACAAGACATCATTCACTCAGAGTAGCCTATTACTCAAAGATGATAGCCAAGAAGTTGAAGTTCAATGAAGACTTCGTTGAGAACATTTTCTATATAGGACTTCTTCATGACGCAGGAAAGGTAAACATTCAGGATGAGATCTTGAATAAACCAGGGAAATTGACTGATGAGGAATTCGACATCATCAAGACCCATACAACAACAGGCGCTGAGCTTCTCAAGGGATTCACAGCCATAGACAATCTGGTCAACGGAGCACTGTGCCACCACGAACGTTACGACGGAACAGGCTATCCTCTTGGCTTGAAGGGAGAACAGATTCCAACTGTATCAAGAATCATAGCCGTAGCAGATGCTTATGACGCCATGAGCAGCAACCGTTGTTATCGAGCACAACTCACAAAAGAGAAAATCCTTGATGAACTTAACAGCAACAAAGGAAAGCAGTTCGACAGCAACGTAGTAGAGGCATTCGTAGATTGTCTTGAAAACGGTGAAGTTGAAAGAATCGATGAACTGATTTCAAAAGACATCATTAAGCTCAGCTAATTGACCGTCATTTTACTTTCAAAGTCAAAAGATAATCCTTATGTTCCTGTGACACACGAAAACTTTCCCTTGCCTTTTGGATGGTTTTGTTGTGCACCCAGGGACTTAGTTTTCTTTCTTCAATTATCTTTACGGAATCATCCCATTGCTTGGCCAAGGCTGTGGCAAAATACCATGCCTGCATCATGTTCACGTAATACTCGGAACTTCTGACACCTGCTACAATGTCCAGATATTCTTTCTTGAAAGCACCATCAAGGAAATAGGTCATGAATACATCGATTCCGTATCTAACAGTATATGTCTCTGAACTTTTGATCCATTCATAGGCAAGCGAAAGAACCTTTTCCGCATTCTTTCTAAAGGCTTTTGGATGACATGTATCACAGACAGCCCAGTTGTCTATATACGGAAGAAATCTGCGGAACCTGTCGATGCATTCATCATAATCCTTGATGTTTTCGATAACAAATGAATGGATGAAGTTTTCCTCAAAATACTTGTGTGGCAAGGATTCCATGAATTTTTCAAGATCGTATTCCTTGCCGTTGGAATAAATTTCCTTTGCAAGGGCACGCAGTTTTGGAACCCTTACTCCGATTATGGTATTGGCATCATTAACAGGATTTAGTTTTGCCTGGAAAGCCTTGTATTTTTTGTCTTCAAGTTCAAAAAGTTTTATCTGGATTTTTGTCATTTTACGATTGGTTCCTATAACAGCCTTGGATTATAGCACATTTGATGGACTTGGAAACTAAATCTGATATATAATCCGTTGGCAAGGCATTTCTTGTCTTCAGGGGGTATCCATGTTACTCAGCGTCTCATTGATTTTATTAGCCGGAACATTCGCCGGTTTTGTTTCCAAGAAAATTCATTTTCCTCCTCTATTCGGAATGATACTGGCCGGAATAGTTCTTGGCCCTTGTGTACTGGACCTCCTTGATGATTCCATTCTTTCAATTTCCATTCAGCTCAGAAAAATAGCCCTCATCGTGATTCTCTTGAGAGCAGGCTTGAAACTTAATATCCAGGATCTCAAGAAGAACGGCCGGTCAGCACTGCTCATGTGTTTTCTTCCAGCAACCCTGGAAATTCTTGGAATGATCATTGTCGCACCACAGATTCTTGGAATATCAACACTGGATGCTGCGATCATGGGAGCCGTTGTGGCCGCAGTCTCACCTGCCGTAGTTGTTCCAAGGATGATAAAACTCATAGATGAGAAACGCGGAACAGACAAAGGCATTCCACAGATGATTCTGGCAGGCGCAAGTGTCGACGATGTATTTGTAATCGTAATGTTCGCGACTTTCACTTCCCTTGCAAAAGGAGAAGGTATCTCCATATGGAAAATAGCAGGAGTACCAATATCCATCATAACTGGCATAGGACTTGGATTTGCCATAGGAGTTCTTCTTTCCCAGTTCTGGAAGAAAATCCATGTACGTGATACATCAAAAGTGATTTTCCTTATCTGTGCTTCCCTTCTCATGGTCGTTGCGGAAGACAGACTTCCTGCCATGATTCCATTCGCAAGCCTGATCGGAGTAATGACAAGCGGACTTGCCATAAAGATGAAGGATGATACAGTATCAGCACGTCTTTCTTCAAAACTGGACCGTCTATGGGTACCTTCAGAAATATTCCTTTTTGTTCTTGTCGGGGCTTCTGTAGAAATAAACAGTGCGGCAAGTGCAGGGATAAAAGTAATAGCACTTCTTGCATCTGTCATAGTCTTCCGCATGGCAGGGGTAGTCCTATGCATGGCAGGAACAAAGCTTTCATTCAAGGAACGTCTTTTCTGCGCCATTGCCTATACACCTAAAGCTACGGTACAGGCAGCCATAGGTGGCTTGCCTCTGGCCATGGGATTTGATTGCGGAACAATAGTCCTCACTGTCTCGGTCCTTGCCATATTGACCACAGCACCACTGGGAGCCTTCGCCATGGACCTTTCATACAGAAAATTGCTGAACAAGGAAGAAAGTCATGGATATTAATGACATCTTTGCCATGATGTTCTACGACAACGCAGTAAACATCTCCAGACCAGAAGAACTTGATTCACTAAGGAACAGTCTTGAGGAAAACTTCACTTCAAACTGCTTTCTCTTTGGCAATGAAGATCCTCTTGAAGTCGCAGTGAAGGAAACAGTTTTTGACGAGGCAGTCTGCGATTCCTTTGACGAGACAATAATAAGGAAGGCTCTGGAACTTGGCTATTACCCAATGTCCCAGAGAAAAAGAGTCACAAAATTAAGTGAACTAAAATATACAGACTTCAAGAATGCCAAGATGATGGATCTATTTGGTGAAGAAATCTTCAGGGATTTTCTGACAATCAAATACCATTCAAACAAACTTATCATTCCATTTGAGAAACTTCATATAACAAAAAAACTTAAGGGTTGGCTGGAAGGAAAATTTTCCGGTTATACACTTACCTTCAACAAGGCCTACAACCAATGCATAGAAGAACTGCTAAAGGCATATCCAGAAACCTGGCTTTCCGAGCCCCTTCTAAGACAGTTCAAAAAGATACATGAGAATCCTGACAGCAAAGTCAGCATAGATTCCGTTGAACTATGGCATGATGGGGAACTTGTCGCAGGTGAGCTTGGGTTCATTACAGGCAATGCCTACGCAAGTCTTTCCGGCTTTCATAAAGAAGATGATGCCGGAACCGTCCAGATGTGCGTCCTTGGTCTTTTCCTTAAGAACAACGGATTTGCCTACTGGGATCTTGGAATGGAACTTGAATACAAGTTCCGCTATGGAGCCATAGCCTGTGACCGTGACATGCAGGAAGCTTACTATGCCTCCCTTTCAAAAATAAAAGCAGAACTTCAGTCTAAAGAAATTCTGCTTTCAAGTTTTCTAGAATTGATTTAAGTCAAACAAACCAGAATTAAAATGTTCCGGCTGAAGGTGCACTCTTTGTCTTTGCCACAAGTTTTGCCTGTGTGTCAGGATTGTACATAGCCATTACTTCTGTAGCAAATGCGGCATCAAGTTCATTTCTGTAATTCTGAATCTGCGAAATATAGTTGAGAGTGATCTGTGGTGTACTGTTCTTGCGGACCTTGCTTGTTCCTGCATTGTACATTGCAAGGGCAGCGATATCGTTACCTGCAGTGTTAAGACAGAATCTCAAATGTGCAAGTCCATAGCGTGCGGAAATCTTTGGATCATAGAAATCAGATTCCTCAAGCTTTGGGAAACTTGTGTTGTTCAACTGGAACAGACCACGGTCGATGCTTCCGTTTGTATTCTTGTGCATCGCATTTACCTTGAACTTGCTTTCTGTGTGTGCAAGGGCAAATGCCAATGAAAGTGGAATGCTGTATTCATCGGCATACTGAAGGATGGCATCAGAAATCTCGCGGCTGTTCACAACACGGCTGTAGTACCATTCAACAGCGGCACGGCTCTGTGGCTGGCGATACAATACAAGCGCTGTATCTTCCTTCTTCTTCTGCTCGATTACAAGCTCTGGATATTCCTCATCAAAGAGGTTTTCGTATGAGACCTTCTGGTCCTGGGCAACATCGTAATATGATTCCAAAGGAATTACTTCATGGTTGCCTTTGTCTTCAGGAATGAAAACCACAATGCCAATGCAAACTGCTACAAAAAAAAGGCTGAATACTGCAGTTCCTGAAACTAACTTGATTAAATCTTCACGTTCAAATCCCATTGTCTTCCCCCGATACATAAAATTTGCTTTATTTTGACAAATTCCGCAAAAATGTTCAAGAGAATTCAATGAAATTCTATTGCAAACCTTACGGTTTTATACAATCTATTGCTCTATTTGTTAATATTTTACTATATTTCCGTTACTTTTGAGCAATTCTGCATTGTCTGTAAAATAGATGTAATGCTTGTGTTTTGCGCTTAATTCTTCCATATAATAACCGCAGTCTACCTGTCCAGGAACAGCAAAACCGACGATGTTCTCGCAGTCCTTTATGCGGCGTGCGCAGTGCTTCATGCTGGCAGTGAAAGCTTCCTGCTTCTCTGCGGAATCACAATCTGCGTCACATACAGGAACAACAAATCCGTAGGTGCCCTTTTCTTCAAGAGCCTTCAGCTGGTCGCGGAGATTTGCAAGATATTCTTCGTTGTAGCTGTCCTCGTCCATACCGACATCCGACCATTTGACCTGGATTGCAGCAACCTGGTCTGTATTTGGTTCCGCCTTTGAACCGTCCAAAAAGAAAAGAGAGTTGTTCTCTGAGTAGAATTTTGCTTCGATTTTCATAGGCCCAATATAGCACAAATGGGAAAGATATAGAACACGGCAAAACGATATTTCAATTTACAAAAAGAAACTTGTGCTTTATAATTGATAGGCTAACGATTGTTTATTTTAGAGGTTCCATATGGCAGACAAGATCACTTCAGACAAAGTTATCAGGGCATTTCTTGACGCTTCATTCATGCGCTCAGAGGGAAATACAAGCCTTGCGGACATTGCTGACATTCTGCACATAAAGAAAGCATCTCTTTACAATCATTTTGAAAGCCGCGACGACATCGTTGAAAAAACATTGGACTCTTGTTCCGACTATCTTGCCGCCATCAGCTTCATTCCTAACGACATCGCATCCGTCGCAAAGAAATATCCTGCGGACACAGTCCTCAAAGGAATCATCAGCCGCTACGTAAAGATGCATGAGAAGTCGCCCTTGTTCCAGATCTACACATTCGTTGAAAGCATGAAGTACTTCAACAAGAAAGCCGCAGACATCATCATCGAAGAAAACGCAAAGCTGGTTCAGCAGACAGAAAAGACTTTGACCGAACTTGTGGCAAGCGGAAAAATAAACACACCGGAAGAAAGAATCCACTCATGCGCAAAATGGTTCGTAGCCGGAATCAACGATCTTCTTTCAAGATATCTTCTTGCACGCAAACAGATTGTCATGTCAAACCCTCAGTCAGGTGACGGTGAACTTTTCCAGATTGAACCTGATGAAAAGGGAATCGATAAAATCAACCATCTTGTTGAAGAATTCTGCAAGATGCTCTGATCCAATTCTTTAAAATGACAAAGGCTGAACTTCTGCAGTTCAGCCTTTTTTTATCTTGATTCAAGTCTTGTAAGCATTGCTTCAAGTTTTACGGAATACTGCCTGTCGGCAGCCCATGTACCTGCAAGACCTTCTATCGTAGGTGACTTTCCTCTTGGATTTACATACCTGTATCTAGGGTCGATGCAGTCGTTGTTCAGCACAACATCGGCACCAGTAGCATAGGCATGAAGATGCTGGATGTGGGCACGGACACCAAGCTGCTCGGTATCGAATGCAAGGCCACGCTGTTCTTCATTGATTGCTCCAAGACCACAGTAATTGTGCATCTCTGGAGTCACCAGGTTTCCATAGCGGAGGAATCCTGTCTCATGGCACATCTGTACAAAAGCACAGTCGCTGTTGATTCCTTCATCCCCTGCTTCCTGGATATAAAGATCCGCAAGAAGCATTACAGTGTCCCTGTCGGCATCAGGGTTGTTTTCCATAAAGAATGAATACAGCTCACGGGCTGTCATGACGCCAGGATCAGAAAGATTGCGTGAAATCTTTTTTCCACGAGGAGCTGATACACAACCTGCAAAGAAAACCGCAGCTGCCACAGTCAATGCAAAAAATACCTTCTTCATTGCTTACCCTGCGATAGTTGTTCCGACATATTCCTTGTCATCAAGGATAGCCTTAAGGTTCTCGATGTTCTTGCCTGCAGCGCAGATGACCTTGAGTCCCATTTCCTGAGCCTTCTTTGAAGCAATAGGATCAAATGGACAGTTCTTTCCAGGAACCCATTCATCGCCAACCATCTTGCGGAAGTCTGTCCAGCTGATGTTGTCGATAGGCTTTGCGTCCGGATTCTTTCTTGGATCGTCGGTATATACCTTCTCTATGTTTGAAAGATTGACTACTGTATCTGCATTGAATTTTTCTGCAAGAAGAACAGCGTCATTGTCGGTGCTGAATCCAGGCTTCCATCCTGCGGCAACAAGAATACGTCCTGTAAAATCACTCACAGCTGTTGGATCAGTAACTACATCCTGCTGGCACAATGGACCGAAACATGTTTTAAGGATCTGTGCGTTGAGGCGGGTTGCCATGATGCCGATCCAGTCGCATGCATAGTTTGTCTCATCATCGTTTGCATAGGAAAGCAATTCCTTCTGCTTGCCTGTGAAAGATGCGGCGACATTTCTATAGGCATTCTGATAGACACGTGCAGGAGCTCCACCACCGGCTACAAAAATAAGGCGTCCATCTGGATTTGCTTCAAGCCATTCTGTAATCATGGCACTGAACTTTGAAAGAAGTTCCACATCCGGCTCATTAGGTGCGATGATTGATCCGCCTACGCTAAGTACTTTTGTCTTCATATGATATCTCCTATAACATCTTTGTCCTGATGAAACAACAGGACCATTATATATAATCAGTATATTCCGAGTATGATCGGATTGTTCCACAGGCTGCTGTAGCTTGATGTCGCGTCGCCTGCTTCTTCCCATATTGACTGCAGGGCATAGGTTCTTGGCCTATAGACGATCTTGCTGTTCAACGAAGACTGCTTTATCTGATGGAAGCCTCTGCTGAAGGCAACATGCTGGCAGTCCATGTTTCCAAAATAGAATTCCTTAACATCCTCGATCTGCTTGAAAGGTGTAAACTCAAGTCCACAGGCAAGGGCTACATCCACGGGGAACCATCCATAGCCTTCAAAATAGATTTCAGTCCACCAATGAGGAGTGACAACGGATTTGTCCTGCACAAGGATTCCGGCTACAGGAACCGCAGGGATTCCGGCTTGACGGCACAAGGCTGTAAAAAGGACAGCAAAATCATAGGCATCACCTTTCTTGCGCCTGATGAGGTCCAGGAATGAAATGTCACCGGTCCTTACCTTGTCAGAGATTTCGTAGTTCTCGATGAAATAGTCATATATGAGCTTTGCGATCTTGCAAGGATTCTTTTCCTTTCCGCTGATAGTCTCAAGAAGAAGTCCAATGGCCGTACTTTCAAGCTGGACACAGGAATCGGAAGATGTATAGCGGGTATAGAAGGCACTGGTCTTGTCCTTGTAACCTGCAACCTTCGCAGAATTGATGTTTCCCTTCACGTTATATGAACTTACAACATAGGTCTGGCTGAACCTCTGCTTGTTGTTGACTATTTGGTTCAACTGTTTCTTATGGATCATGTCAAAAGGATCATCCACGATGAATGGATCAGGATAAACCTCGTTCAGTTCCGCATAAGGCTGGAAAGATGAAACCACAGGCTTTGGAATATAAAGCGAAATGGAACTTTCCTGGGTGGAAACATGGTTGGATATGTCCGCCGCAACCTGTATTACATAGGTACGTCTGTTCTCGTACTGTTTTTTTCCTGCAGGATGGGTGATGTTGATTTTCTTTGTTCCGCTTGAGCCATGGTTTGTTTCAATATAGAAGGAACCGCTGGCAGCTCCATCAGGCACCCTTACAGTGATTTCTGAATCGTTCCATGAGATGTAGTCAAAGTCCGATTCACTTGCTGCGATGAATGTTCCTGCCCTGTCTCCGCTGTCTTCATAGTTGGCGACATCATCCCTGTTTGCGGTAAAGTAGATTTCAGAGATTCCTCTTGCGCTGCCAAAGTTTGAACCGTTGATTGTTATGGTCTGCCCCGTAACAGCGCTTTCGTGGGATACGGAAGAAATCACAGGTACCGATGTACCAGGATCCATTCTGACCGCAACCGGAATTCCTACTTCATTGGCAAAGAAGGCAGGTTCAGAACGGCCGGCAGATGTTCCTACAACAACAAGACCGTCCTGTACGTTGGACGGAAGTATAAGAGTTATCCTGCTGTCAGACCATGTCTTATAGGCGCTGGATGTGATCTTGGAACCGGCGATCTCCACATAGGATGTACCCCTGGATGATCCAAAGCCACTTCCAGAGACAACCATCTCATCACCAGGATATCCAATGAGGGGATCGATGGTCTGGATGACAGGCTTGCGTTTTACATTATGACTTACTGCCCTTATAAAAAAAACAAGTCCCACCACAAGAACAATCCATGAAATCGTCCTCACAAGTGGAGACTTTCTGAGAAGATGTTTATATGCGCTGATGATGCTCAATTCATTTTCCTACTTGAAAAGAAACTTTGATGATTGGTGAAGAAACAGAGAAAGTAAAGCCTCTAGAATGTTCCGCCTCTTCCTGGATTTCTTCGACAGGACAGAAAACATCGTAGTCAGCCAAAGCAGGTTTTACGGAAGAAAATGAACTTTTTCCATAGGAATCATCAAGAATCATTTTCTGAACCAAAGACTGGTCGGACATGGCAGAAACTGAAACAAGAGTACCTGGAACTTCTTCAGAACCAAGGAAAGATGCAAGCTGTGTCGCATCAAGGTTGCTGTCGATTCTGGCCCTGTTGAACATACCGGACATGCTTGTCCTTGCAACAGGAGCAAAAGTCTCACGGACAGTCTCTATCTTTGATACGTTGCGCGGAATAACAAAAGCGACGGCGGCTGCGGCAGCAATACCTGCCACAAAGAACTGCACGCCCTTGAACCTAGGGAATTTGACAACATGCTTTGCTTCTTCTTTCTTGAATCTGCTGTAAGACATCTTTGCCTGGAGGCGCTCGAAACTTGCGTCAAGCTGCTCCTGCGTAAAGGCTATGGATTTGCTGTCTTCCTGGAAAAAGCCATGAAGCTTTGTAAGCTTCTCAAGCTCGGCGGAACATTTTGGGCATGAGGAAACATGGGCCTCGTACTCCGCAACAAATTCTTCGGGAAGTTCACCGTCGAGATAAACTGAATGAAGGTCGCTTTCAGGACAAATAGACATCGTCTTCTCCTATGAGTTTCATTAGTTGTGCTCTGGCGCGGAATACCCTTACCTTTACGTTCCCCTCAGATATTCCAAGCTGATCGCCGATTTCCTTATAGTTCATGTCCGCATATTCACGCAGAACAATAACTTCCTTTAAATTCTCGGGAAGTTTGTTGATTGCCTCAACAGCAATTTCCTTGGCTTCCTTCTTGAGCAGATCCACTTCTCCGCTGTCCATGTGCTGGCGACCTTCGTAAAGAACCTTGTGGTATGCGTTTGCCTCTCGAACCTTGCGCTTGGCATAGTTCAGGGAAGCATTCTTAACCACGCGGATAAGCCAGAATGTAGCATCGTTCATTGTAGGAAAGACCATGTTCTTTTCCCTGGCCTTTATGTAGCTGTCATGGACCAGGTCCTCGGCAGCCTCTTCCTCAAGAACTATCTTCACCGACACTTTAAAAAGCAGTGTGAACGTGGAATTATATATCTTTCTAAAATCCGCATCGTTGTTGGCATTCAATTCCGCGGAATCTTTCTCATTAAACAACAAATCAATATCCTTTTGGTAACAGAAAAAATTAGAATTTTCTAATCTTTCTAGTCACGCTTCCACTCAGGTCCCTTTGGAGTATCGATGATTGTGATACCACGGGCCTTGAGAAGGTCTCTGATCTCATCACAGCGTGCGAAATTCTTTGCTTTCTTTGCTTCTGTTCTTTCGGCTACAAGAGCGTCGATTTCTGCAGCTTCAGGATCACCTTCATGAGGATTGATGCCTGCCTTCTTTTCTTCATCTTCCAGGACAAGAGCTGCCTTTTCAAGAAGCTTAAGACCGATTACAGTGTCCATTCTTGCAACGAGTTCGATCTTTTCTTCGTTGGAAAGAGAGTTTTCCTTTATCACCTTCTGGATCATTGAAAGTCCTACAGGTGCAAGAAGGTCGTTTTCCATTGCCTCGCGGAACTTGTTGATGAATTCCGCAGCCTTTTCAGAAAGCCCCGAAACATCAGAAGCCTGTCCCTTTCCATATACCTTGGCGGCGGCAGCCTTGAGGACGTCGGACTTTTCAGCAAGCTTTGCCACACGGCCAACAAGAGCTTCGCGGCTCTTCTTTGCGCCGTCCATTGCATCCCAGCTGAAAAGTATCTGCTTGCGGTAATGGGCTCCAAGGAGGAAGAAGCGGTAGTCCAGGGCATCGTATCCCTTATCTACTAATGACTGAAGAGTCAAAAAGTTACCACTTGACTTTGACATTTTTGTTGCACCCTGGAGGACAAGGAATTCATTGTGCATCCAGTAGTTTACCCAAGGGCCCTTTGCGGCTTCTTCCGCGCTGAAAGAACCTTCCGACTGTGCGATTTCGTTTGTATGGTGAACAGGAACGTGGTCGATTCCGCCTGTATGGATGTCAAAATGCTGGCCAAGGTACTTCATGCTCATGGCTGAACATTCAATGTGCCATCCAGGATATCCCTTGCCCCATGGAGAATCCCAAAGCAACGCCTGGTTCTCGAACTTTGACTTTGTGAACCAGAGGGCAAAGTCCTGTGGATTCTTCTTGTTCTCGTCGATTACGACTTCCTTGCGGCGACCTGCACCTTCCTTGAGCTCGTCAAGCTGAAGGTTTGCAAGCTTTCCGTAATCCTTGTATGTGCTTACATCGTAGTAGAGGTTTCCGCCTGCCATATATGTATGGCCGTTTGCCTCAAGCTTCTTGATGAGCTCGATCATCTCGTTTACGTGTTCAGTAGCCTTGCAGACAACATCAGGGCGGATGATGTTAAGACGGTCGATATCGTTGAAGAAGGCATCGGTATAGAACTTGGCGATCTCCATTACGCTCTGGTGTCTTTCTTCCGCAGTCTTTACCATCTTGTCTTCACCGTCATCGCTGTCTCCGCTAAGGTGTCCAACATCGGTGATGTTCATTACGTGCTTCTTGTCGTATCCAAGGAAAGTCAAAGTACGGTCAAGGGTATCAAGGAATACATATGCGCGAAGATTTCCGATATGTGCGTAATTGTATACTGTAGGTCCACATCCGTAGAATCCAACAAACCCTTCAGTGATTGGCTTGAATTCCTCAAGTTTGCGACCCATTGTATTGTATAGTTTAAGTGCCATAATAGCCTCCCATGGCAAATAATAATTGCGTCATTTGCTTTAGTTTCCTATAATAGAAACAATGTTAAAATTACACGAATTCACTGAAAATATCAATAAAACGCAATATAAAGGAAAGATTCTGCAGCACGAACCTCTTTCCACCCGTACGACAATGAAGACAGGCGGAACTGCTGAACTCCTTCTCGTGCCCCAGGACCCCCAGTCAGCCATCATCGCCATAGGCTGCCTGCGCAATGAAGACATCCCTTTCCTTATTCTTGGAGGCGGAAGCAACGTCATTGCCCCGGACGGTGAACTTGAAGCGGCTGTCATCTCCACTGAAGCATGGAACAGCATATCAATCGCAGAGGAAACCGGAGACCAGGTCTTGATTTCCTGCGGATCCGGAACAAAAACCGACGACCTCGTGAAATTCTGCGCAGAAAAAGGAATAAGAGGTCTCGAGACCTTCGCCGGCCTGCCGGGAACCGTAGGAGGCGCGACCTACATGAACGCACGCTGCTATGGAAAAGAGATCGCGGATGTGATCCACGGTGCTTCTTTCATCGATTTTGGCGACATGCAAAAAAACAACGATTTTTGCAATAATTTTATTGAACGACACTTAAAAATGTATCATAATGATAAATCGGGTGTGGATTGGGCATATAAGAATTCACCTTTTATGCATGGTCACTATCTAGTCACGTCCGTGCTTTTCAAGGCTCAGAAAGCTGATCCGGATGCAATCCGTCAGGTCAGCCAGGAGTGCGAGAAGTATATACTTGACCGCGAGAACAAAGGACACTTCAAGGCTCCAAGCGCAGGCAGCGTATTCAAGAACGACAGGAGTTTTGGAGAGCCTAGCGGCAGCCTCATAGACAAGGCTGGACTCAAGGGGACGTCAATTGGAGGAGCACAGGTCGCTCCCTGGCATGGAAACATAATAATCAACCAGGGGAATGCAACCAGTGCGGACATAAAGTCTCTTGTACAGAAAGTTCAGGAGACCGTAAGGCAGAAAAACGGTTTCAATCTTGAAACTGAAATATTATTCGCAGATCAGATTCTGCAATGATTACATAAAGGTGGTATAAGTTGCTTCAGCTTACGTTCGTAAATTTCAAACCAAATTCTCATATTCTTCTTGAGGGTGCTCCTGCAACTGACAGATTTTTCATCATTCAAAGCGGAAGAGCCCGCTGTTACAACGAGAATCCAATTCCCGGAACCGCACCGGAACTCCTGGGTCCAGGAGACTTCATGGGTGTAATTGCCTGTATGTCGGGTCACAGTCAGACAAAAACCATAGTTTCCATAGAACCTGTGACTGCCATCATGGTAATGAAATCACAATACTCAGAACTGATTGCACAGAACACGCCTGTCGCACTTAAGATCGTAAAATCATTCGCCCGTGACATGAGAATCGTCAACGACCAGCTTACAAAACTTACGGCAAAAAAGACTTCCATCGATTCTCCTGAGGCTATATTCCCAATCGCTGAATACTATGAAAAACAGGGACAGGTGGATATTGCCTGCTACGGTTACTATCAGTACATAAAGCATTGCAAGAACGGTATAAATATTGAACTTGCAAAGAAAAAGTTTACAACGCTTAAACCACGATCAAGAGCAGTTTATTTTGAACCTACAAACGAAATGGTAAGAAACTATCCTGCAAACACAATGATCATGTCGGAATTCCAGGCTGGTGGTGACATGTTCATCATTCAGGACGGTTCCGTAAGGATCACAAAGGTCGTAGACGGGAAGGAAGTCATCCTTGCCATCCTCAAGAAAGGAGACATGTTCGGTGAAATGGCGCTTCTTGAAAACAAGCCTCGTTCCGCCAACGCCATCGCACATACAACATGCCAGCTCATGGTCGTAAACACGGCCAACTTCAACCAGATGGTTGCTACACAGCCACAGATGATCTCAAAGTTGACGACTACATTCGCAGACCGACTCTGGTCAATGTGCCGCCAGCTTGCAAACACACAGCTTACAGATCCTCGCGAAAAGCTCATCGATGTCATTGCCCTTCAGCTTGAAAAGCTCAAGCTGCTCCCTACAAAGGGTGAGGCATACAACACAGGATTCAGTGTGACAGACCTGATGAAGCTTGCGGGAATTCCAAACGAACAGCAGAACGCCGCATACAACCAGCTCATGACCGATCAGAACGTAAAGATCGTCAACAGCCAGGTTCTTGTTCCAAATGTACCGGAACTTATCAAACAGGCCGCCTTCTACAGAAAGCAGAATTCTAAGCATGCACAAGACCGTTAGAAAAATACTGGCATTCTCAGTTTCTCTCCTTTTGTCGTCACTTGCATTCGCAAAGGACTCAGAAAGTCTTCCTGACGGATTCAAGAAAATCCGATTTGGCATGTCCGTCGACCAGGTAAAGGAAGAACTGAGAAAGGACCCAGCCTTTGGATTCCGTGGAGACAGGGATGTTTCCCTTCTCCCTGGAGAAAACAGGATCCTCATCGAGACAGACACAGCAAAGACAGCACCTTATTCATTTCTTGAACGCTGCTGGTTCCAGTTCTACGAGGACAAGCTCTATACCATCACAATCAACATGAGACGCAAGAAGATGGATCATTATTCCGTATATACAGCCCTTACTGAAAAATACGGCGATCCAGATTCCCTCAGCCCCGAAAAAAGCGAATGGAAGGACGACAATGTGATCATGTCACTGGAACGTCCACTTACACTAAAATACACAGACAAGAAAATCTTCGATGACCTTCAGTCAAAGGCAATGGTGAACAAGACCGCCGAAGAAGAATCAAAGCAGGATTTCCTGGATCTTCTATGAAAAAGATTTCATTCATCACAATCGCCGCGGCATTTCTTCTATCCTTTTCATGCAGCGCGGAAAAAGGCAAATACAGACTTCCCGTTGAAGAACTTAAGATAACAAGAGCCGACTCAAAGGAATTCCACGTTCGTTCGGAAATCGCTTCAAAAACGGAAGAACGAAACTATGGGTTCATGAACAGAAAAAAAATCCCCATGGGCACCGGCATGCTCTTTGTCTTTGAAACGGAGCAGCAGTTGAGTTTCTGGATGAAGAATACTCCGACCCCCCTTTCCATCGCATACATAGACAAAAGCGGAACTATCCGTGACATCTTTGACATGAAGCCTTACGACCTGTCACCCATTCAAAGCACAAGGTCGGTGAAGTTCGCCCTGGAAGTTCCCAAGGGATGGTATGACACAAACGGCATAAAACCAGGCGACAGGGTTGAGATTCCGGACAGGTACAGAAGATAAAAAAGGCGCAGGATTTGCTTCCCGCGCCTTTCTTGTTTTACATGCCTTGACTACAGCTTTTCAAGCTCTGCCCTGGCGATCTTGTCTTCAGGATCTATTTCAAGGACAACCTCAAAATACTTTCTTGCCTCTTCAGGTTTTCCCATCTTAAGGCTGATGTATCCCAGGTTTGAGATGATCTTTGTGTTCTCACAGTCCATGGAGATGGCTTCCTTGAGTGTCGAGTATGCGCCGTCAATGTCCCCTGTCTCCATCTGGCAGATGGCAAGCTCGTTGAGGGCATCGGCGTTTTCGTCACCGCCGTCACATTCACGAGCCTTGAGGAAAGCTGCCTTGGCGTCTGCAAAACGGCCAAGTTTGCGCAGTCCCCACCCAAGAAGGAACCATGCGTTCCACACGGCAGGATTGTCCGCTATGAATTTTCGTATTTCTTCAAGGCCCTTTTCTTCCTGTCCATTGGCGATGAATTTATAGGCATCACGGAACCTGTCGCTTTCAAGGTTGCGGTTTGAGATCTTGTTTATGATTTCCTGTGCGCGCTCTTTCTTGTATATTCCGTTGTCTCCCAGGTCTTCGTCTGTAAGGTCGGACACCAGGGCGAGGTAGTTTTCAAAGCAGGCTTTTGCCTCTCCATATTCGCTTTTCTTAAGATAGAAGAATCCTGCATTGAAATATCCGTCAGGAAGTTCCTTGTCGCTGTCAAGAACTTTTTTATAGTAACGGAGCGCAAGGTCATCCGATGCATCCGCGTCATCGGCAAGGGAATTCCGCCTGTAGCTGTCAGCCTTCTGGTCATAGAAGATCGCAAGGTTAAGGACTACAGCAAGATCCTCAGGGTCGATTCCGTTTACAGCAAGCCAGATTTCTTCAGCAAGGTCCCATTCCTCATCATGGGTCTTCAGGATGGCAGCTTCAGCCAGTTCCTTCTTGATGTTTGGACGAACATCCGTGATGAACTTTCTGTAATAGGCGGAATTGATGTTCTCCTTGTCGTATGCAAGGACAGTAAGGATTCCTGAGAGAATCTGTTCCTCTGAAAGTTTTGCAAAATCCTCTTCGATAGGATCATCAAGATTTCTTTTCTGCACCGGAAGCAGGACCGAAGGATCTATCTTCATTGCTGCAGAAGAAAATTTTGCATCCTGAGGGATTTTTACGAAATATACCGATTCCAAAGGGTTGTTTGCTGGCATAATTTATTCCTTAGATAAAAAAAATAGCATCCCTAACATATCAGAGATGCTTAAAAAAAACAAATGAAACTCACCTGTCCTATGCGGAAGGAGAAGGTGCCGCAGCCGGAGTATCACCAGTTTTTGCAGGTGCGTTTGCCGCTGCCGCAGGAGCTGCCTCTGGGGCAGCAGGTGCCTTAGGAGCCGCTGGTGCTGCCGGTTTCTGTTCGACAGGAACAGCAACTTCCACATTGTCATTGCCGTACTTGTTTTCAAGCTCGCTTTTGCGTGTTGAAGTAATGTACTTGTTGATGTGGATCTTGTATGGAAGGCTGATGGAATCCTCATTGAACTTGATGCTGGCAACGATGATGTCCTTTCTGCCTTCAATGAAGCTTGCGCCTACAACAATACCGCTGAGGGTAAGGATCTCATGAGGTTCGTCAAATTCAAGCTGAAGCTGGACTTCCTTGTTGAGGAGGTACTGTGCAAGTCCCATAAGGACAATCTTTGCTCCGCCAAAAGAAAGATCCTGCAAGATGCAGTGGCGTGGTACATTCTGGATGGAAATTACCATTTCTTTCTTTGCGATGCCAAGTCTTCTCATGGAGTCCTGGTTGATTATAATGCGGTCTTCCTTGCGCTTTACGGCATTAACGTTGGCATCAAGGAGATTTCCGATCATCTGGATTAGGTCATCAGGCGGACGCTGTGTATACT
Organism: Candidatus Treponema equi; assembly: GCA_018064785.1. GTDB lineage: Bacteria > Spirochaetota > Spirochaetia > Treponematales > Treponemataceae > Treponema_D > Treponema_D equi. The sequence goes on along the minus strand of JAGHUO010000005.1, from coordinate 18,345 downwards.
GGAGCTGGACGATGGCAAGTTCCGAACTGTTCATGTAAGGCTTGCATATCTGAACTCTTGCCGACACGAAGAAGCTCATGAGCTGTCCATCCGGCTGATAGAAACTGTATCTAAGGCTGACTGGCGCAGGCTCTACCTTTGAAAGAACCTGATAGGCACCACTTTTTGTACCAACGATGATCTTGGCAACATTGAATGTAGTGCTGTTGATAATACACGGCCACTGCAACCCACCGCTCTTGATGTAAATCTGACGTGGATCCATCTTGAGTGTACGCATGATATCTTTCGAGAAAGTTATTTCTGTATCCTTGTATTCATCGTAATAACGATTAAGGACCTGAGCGGTAACAACTGCCATATTACTATAATAATTCAAAAATTCCTTTTCGACAAGAATATTGTATTAAAGATTTATTTTTTCACGGAAAATTGCGTGATTCCGCCTTTCAAAAATAATTGGACTTTTTTTCTGAATTTTATTGACAATTTAGTGTATTAGGGGGATATTAACAAAAATACATATCCATTTAGAGGAGTTGTACTGCAGTGAACGGAAGTACAGTTTCTATTGACCATGTGTCAAAGCACTTTGGATCTTTCCATGCGCTTGATGACGTTAATATCACAATTAAGCAGGGTGAATTCTTTTCACTTCTCGGACCATCAGGCTGCGGCAAGACTACACTCCTCCGCATAATCGCAGGATTTGAATTTCCTGATGACGGGGTTGTCCTTTTTGATGACAAGGATATTGTATCCTTAGCGGCAAACAAAAGACCTTCAAACACGGTTTTCCAGAGCTATGCGCTTTTTCCTCATCTTTCAGTTTATGAAAATGTTGCGTTCCCATTGCGTCTTAGAAAAGTAAACAAGAAGGAAATCGACAGAAAGGTGCGCGAATACCTTCACCTGGTTCAGCTCGATCAGCACATCTTTAAAAAGCCTAACCAGCTTTCAGGCGGACAGCGCCAGCGCGTTGCCATTGCCCGTGCCCTCATCAACGAGCCAAAGGTACTTCTCCTTGACGAACCACTTTCAGCTCTTGACGCAAAACTTCGTGCAAGCCTTCTTCTTGACCTTGATGCTCTCCATGACAAGATTGGAATTACATTCATCTATGTCACACACGACCAGGGTGAGGCTCTTGCAGTTTCAGACAGAATCGCTGTAATGAACAAGGGAAAGGTACTTCAGGTCGGAACTCCATTTGAAATCTACGAAAGTCCAGCAACCCAGTTCGTTGCGGAATTCATCGGAGAAACAAACCTCTTTGAGGCAACTGTTGCAGAATGCGTTCCATACAAGAATGAAAACGGCCTGGAAGAATTCATGTGCACATGTTCAGTTCCAGCACTTGGAAAGCAGGCACCGCTGCCAACAGACAGCGCTGAACTTGCAGAAACAGACAAGTACATGATGGTCACAGACTACGACCATACGGAACCTGGACAGAAGGTTGCTTTCACAATCCGTCCGGAAAAAATCAGAATCACAACAGACATCCCTGACGTTCATGGAAGAAAAGACATAAATGTTTTCAAGGGAATAGTTGAAGAACCTGTATACACAGGTTTCCAGTCAAAATTCTACGTCCGTCTCGAAAATGGTGCCGTACTCAAGGTTTTCCAGCAGCACAGAAATTTCATGGACGACGGTCCGGATATCGCATGGAAGGATACTGTCTATGTCTCATGGGCAGCAGAAGACGGCTATATTGTAGAGGACATTGAAAAGTAATGGAAGAAAAGCAGAGTACAGACCTTAAGATCGCGTCTGCAGCATATTCGCGCAAGTTCAGAAAAGCAAATCCTGGTCCTGGCTATGCATGGCCAATGGGAGTCTGGTTTTCTGTGTTCTTCATTGTTCCGCTTGTAATCATCATCGCCTATTCTTTCATGAAGCGTGACGTATATGGCGGAGTTGTACCAGAATTCTCACTCAAGGCATACCAGCAGATGCTCTCACCTGCCTATGGAATGATATTCCTCAGGACACTTTGGATCACAATCTTTTCAACGATAGTGACAATCCTCATCGCCCTTCCTTGCGGCTATGCAATGGCAAGAAGCAGACATCAGACAATACTTCTCATCCTCGTTGTCGTTCCTTTCCTTACAAACAGCCTCATCCGTATCTTTGCATGGATCACAATCCTTGGCGACAACGGAATCCTTAACCAGATTCTCGCATGCTTTTTCAACCTATGGCAGAAAATCACAGGCGGAACCGCTGAATTCGTTCCGCATAAATTCATGTTCACAAAGGGAGCCGTAATCCTGGTAAGCATCTACATGTACCTGCCTTACGCAATCCTTCCTATATTCACAGCAGTGGACAGATTTGACTTCACACTTCTTGAAGCAGCACGTGATCTTGGAGCAACAAAACCACAGTCCATGGTCAAGGTTCTTCTCCCAGGAATCAAGAGCGGTGTGTTGAGCGCAATAATATTCACATTCATTCCAATTTTCGGAACATACACTGTCCCTCAGCTTGTAGGCGGAAAGGACAGCTACATGCTTGGAAACATCATAGTCGATCAGGTTCAGAAGGTTCGCAACTGGCCTCTGGCTTCTGCATTCAGCCTTGTGATCACACTCATCTCAATGGCAGGTGTTCTCCTCATGCTTTCTACAGGAAAGAAGGAAGCACAGCTCAACAAAAAATCAACAAAGGAAGACACGACAACTTCCATTGCTGATGCAATCTCTAGCGCAAAACTTGGAGAAACAAAATGAAGAATCCGGCATTGGCTTTATACAATAAGGTGTTCAAGAAAAGGCCCAACTCAGAAAATGCAAGACATGCAAAACGCGGCTGGAAGAAACGCGCGGTTCCTTTCAGTTTCTCAAACACAGTCCTTGTGCTTTCATTGCTTTTCCTTTTCCTTCCGCTTTTTGTGATTGTATGCTTTTCATTCAACAGCGCAAAGGACACCACCTGGACAGGATTTTCTTTCATATGGTATGAGAAGCTGGTGTTCTCATCAAAACCTCTATGGCAGGCATTGATGAACAGCCTCATAGTCGCCATTACATCAGGTATCGTCGCAACGATTCTTGGAACCCTGGCATCAATCGGTGTCAGCTGGTACAAGTTCCTTGGAAAGTCATACATCCAGACAGTAAGTTTTCTTCCTATGGTACTTCCAGAAGTAATCATGGGTATTTCTCTGCTGATCTTCTTCAGCGGAATAAAGATGTCTCTTGGACTTTTCACCATCTTCATCGCACATACAACTTTCTGTCTTCCTTTTGTGTACCTTATGGTAAGCGCACGCGTAGATGAATTTGACTATTCAATCATCGAAGCAAGCCACGACCTTGGTGCCAATGAAATGCAGACATTATGGAAGGTTGTGATTCCGGCAATCATGCCTGGCATCATCAGCGGTTTCATGATGAGCGTTACAATGTCCCTGGAAGACTATGTCATCACAGCTCTTGTTTCAGGACCTGGGAGTTCAACACTTCCGCTCTATGTTTATTCCATGATCCGTTTTGGAGTAAGCCCTGTAATCAACGCACTGTCTTTTGTTCTTATCCTCATCATCACTGCTGTTGCAGTTATACTTAAGAACAGACTCAAGAGCTTTGCAGCAGCACATTGATACACAAATCAAAAAAAATCAATATTCAACTCTTATCAAGAAGGACAACATGAAAAGATTTTTTAAAGGAATTTTTGTCGCAGCATTGACTGCTGCATCGGTTTTGGGACTTGCTTCATGTGGCGAGGAAAGCAACGAACTCTACATCTACAACTGGACCTACTACACTCCAGATGAAGTACTCCGCGACTTTGAGCAGGAATTCAACTGCAAGGTCAAAGTTGACTACTACGCTTCAAACGAAGAGATGTACGCAAAGCTCCGCGCAGGTGCAAAAGGATACGACATCGTAGTTCCTTCACAGGACTTCTGTTCCATCATGATCGAACAGGGAATGTTCCAGCCATTGGACCAGTCAAAGATGACAAACAAGAGCCATATCAATCCTCTTTGCTCAAAGATGGCTGCATACGATCCAGATTTCAAATACACAATTCCTTACTATCTTGGAATGGCTGGAATCAGCGTAAACAAGACAAAGGCTCCTGCAAACTATGCACGCACATGGGACATCTTTGCAGACAAGAATTTCGCAGGACATGCAACAATGATGGACGACATGCGCGAGGTAATGGGAGATGCCCTTACAGTCCTTGGCTACAGCGTGAATTCTACAGATGACGCTGAACTTGCAAAGGCAAAGGACTACATCATCGCAAACTGGAAGCCAAACCTTGTTAAATTTGATGCGGAAGGTTTCGGAAAATCATTTGCCAGCGGAGATTTCTGGCTCTGTCAGGGATATGCGGAAGTAATCTTTGGAGAAGTTCCAGAAGACAAGTGGGATGAAACTATCGACTTCTTCATTCCGGCAGAAGGCGGTCCTTCATACATGGACAGCATGTGCATCCTCAAGGACTCAAAGCACGCAGCCCTTGCCAACGAATTCATCAACTACATCCACAGACCTGAAGTGTATGCAAAATTCCTTGACGCATTCCACTTTCCTTGCTTCGTGAATCCTGACGCAGCCCAGTACGTGACAACAAAGCCAATGTACCAGGCAGAGATGATGAACAACGGAACACTCAAGTTTGACATTGGAGAAAACCTGGACAAGTACAACAACCTGTGGCAGGAAATCCGCTTTGCCGAATAAGACGACAGCTACTTGCGGCGGATTTTTCCGACGATGAACCACGCTGCAAGATAAGCAACGAGGGCAGTGACGGCATCAATGACGTAATGCTGCTTTATGAAAAAAGTAGATAGAACTATGAGAAGGGAGCCTGTAAAGAACACCACTTTCAGGCTCTTTTTTATTTTGTCTGAGAAGAAGCCTGCACCCATGACGAGGAAAGCAAAGAGGCAGTGTATCGAAGGACAACAGTTGACCGCAGGTTCATCCATGGCATAGGTGAAAGCAAGGAAGCGCCCGGTGATTCCGCCTAAGGAAGAGACATCTGGCCTTACCATGACCGTAGGATAGACAAGGTAGACTGCATAGCACACAAGGACACTGATGATTCCGCTTATGAAAGTCCTTGTATATTTTTCACGGTCCGCCTTGTACAACAGATAAAAGCACACAAGAGTATACGGATAAAAAAGATTGTAGACATACACAAAAGCCGGAACAAAAGGAATGGCATTGTCGATCCAGAAATCAAAGGTGTGGTAATCTGACTGAAAAAGCTTGATGGTCCAGTAACATGCTGCCTGAACCACAAGGAACACCGGAGTAGTTGCAAGAAAGAATCTGTTTTTCATGATAAAAATACTACTTAAAACCGGTAAAAATTGCAATTTTTCATTCATATATATATAATCTTTTTCATGAAAATAAAGACAAGCAGATCAAGACTTTCTGGACACATTCAGGTTCCAGGATCAAAATCACATACAATCAGAGCTCTTCTTCTTGCATCCCTTGCGGAAGGAACTTCACACATCAGCAATCCTCTTCCAAGCGCAGACTGCCTTAGCACAAGCAAGGCAATTCCCCTTGTTGGAGCACAGCTGGAAAACAATCTTGCTGACATGGAGAACGACAAGGTCTGGACAGTCAAGGGTGCCGGAAAGAACGCACACCTTCCTTCAAATGTTGTGGACGTAGGAAACAGCGGCTCACTCCTCTACTTTCTCTCTCCAATCGCAGCTACATTCAAGGGATGGAGCATTTTCACAGGCGACGAAAGCATAAGAAAGCGTCCTGTGGCACACGTGGTTGATGTATTGAACCAGCTTGGTGCCCATGCATACATTTCACAGCCTGGTGCCACAACCTGTCCAATGATCGTCGAAGGTCCAATCAGCCCAAAGGCAAAGGTCGTTACAGATGGTGCCGTTTCAAGCCAATACATCTCGGGCCTCATGATGGCAGCACTCCTCATGGAAGGCACACTCAGAATTGAATTAAGCGACCCAAAGGAAACTCCTTACCTCACAATGACACAGAAGTGGCTTGAGTCAGTGGGAGCCACAGTAAGGATGAGCGATGACTTCAAGTCCATTGAAGTTGACGGTCCTGTAGACATCAAGGCATTCGACACAACGATTCCTAGCGACTGGGAAGCTGTTGCATTCCCTCTCATTGCAGGACTCATCACTGACAGTGAGATCACAATCGACAACATCGACATAGGCGGAACACAGGGTGACGATGCCATCGTAGATATCCTAAAATCAGTTGGCGGCGACATCACTGTAGACGAAGAAAAGAAATCCATTGTTGTCCGCGGTGGAAAACGCCTTACAACTGAAAATCTTCCGGACGGAGAACTTCACGTAAAGATCTCTGAATTCCCTGACGCAATCTGTGCCCTTGCCGCCATCGCTTGTTTCATCGAAGGAACTGTAGTCATCGAAGATGCAGCCGTATGCCGCAGAAAAGAAACAGACCGCATCAAGGTCCTTAAGTCGGAACTTGAAAAGCTTGGTGCAGTCGTAGAAGAAGGCGAAGATTTCATGATCATCCGTGGTCATTCTCCACTTAAGGCAGACGGAACTCCTAATCCAGATTTCAAGATCCACGGCGGCGAGGTAGATTCATACCTTGACCATAGAATCGCAATGAGCATGGCATGTCTTGGTCTCGGACTTGCTGATGGGGAATCCGTTTCCATAAAGGATGCGGAATGCTGCAGCGTAAGCTTCCCTCGATTCTTTGAAGTAATGAAGGAAATCGGAGCAGATTTCAAGGATGTCCAGTAAAAAGCAAGATGGAACGAACATACAATGACAGCATGTTCATAGACAACTTTGAACATGGGTACACATGGCTCAATGGTTTTCTCCGCAACGTAAACCGGTACGGCACAAAACAGGCTGTCATTGATCCTGAGACAGACACCATCTGGACATATTCCCAACTGAACAGTGAGTCCAACAAATTTGCACATGGCCTTGTTGACCTTGGAATAAAGAAAAACGACGTCGTCATGTCTGCCTTGAAAAACTGTCCGGAATTCTGCACCAGCTATATCGGAACAAGAAAAGCCGGAGCGATCCTCCTTGCCGCAAACACAAGCCTTGCCTATGAGGAAATGTCCCAGCTCATAGACCACAACAAGCCCAAAGCCATAATCTATTCAGCTGCAATAAAAGACACCATCGTCAATGCTTTGAAAACCTGCAGGCATAAAGTCGACTATGTGATCATGGCGGACAATGTCACAGAAGAGAGCATCCCGGAAGGACACATTTCCTATATTGACTTTACGAAGGATAGAAGCGAGGAAAATCCGGTAGTTGAGTTCCGTCCCCACATATATGATGAAGTCCTAAGGCTCTGCACAAGCGGAACCACATCACTGCCGAAATGCGTTCCTGTCAACGATATAAACGAAGTCCTGAGCGCCCATGATGTAATAATGCATTACCCTATGAACTGCAACGACATCACGCTGAACATGACTCCCTGGTTCCACAGAGGAGGAGTCCATTCGGGTGGTCCTTGCCCTACCTTCTATATTGGTGGTGCTGTTGTTGTCATGCGTACCTTCAAGCCTCAGACCGCATTGGACTGGATCGCAAAATACAAGATCACCTACGTAATGGGAGCTCCTGCAAACCTTGAGATGCTTGCCCGATCCCAGGAAAGGAATTCAAGGAATCTTTCTTCCATCCGCGGAATTGTCACCATGGGTGGACCACTTACAAGGTCCGATTGCATACGTTACATGGGTGTGCTGACACCGAATATTTTCAACGGCTACGGAACAACTGAAACTTTCTGGAATTCATTTTTGCGTCCTTATAATCTTCCGTCTGGAGCAGGCTCCGTTGGCTACAGCTGTGTCGATGATGAGACAAGAATCGTGAAGATAAGCAATGGTTCAAGAACGGAACCGGAGGACACAGTTCCAATGGACGGAAAGACCGAAGGTGAAATTATCATACGCTGTCCAGAAAAGACAACATACTCATACTACGGAAATCCTGAAGCGGAAAAAGAAAAATTCTACAAGGGGTGGATGTACACCGGAGACATGGGCACCTGGAACAAAAGCGGGCTTGTCACAGTCTGCGGACGCATGGATGACATGATGGTAGTCTCTGGAGAAAACATCTACCCACAGCAGGTTGAAGAAGCAATCATGCGCAATCCGAAAGTTCTTGACTGCATCGTCACCAGCATTCCGGACAGCGTGAGAGGCCAGGCTGTAGTCGCTTACGTGATTCCCAAAGACAACGCGCTCACAATCGAGGAGCTGAGGGAATTCTGCAACAACAGTCCTATACTCTCAATGTACAAAAGACCAAGATACTACGCATTCACAGAACAAATTCCCCACACCGCCACAGGAAAGAAACAGCACAACCTCATGAAGAAGAAGGCACTGGAAGATTTCTCAAACGGAAAGCTGATCAAATAGGCAAATTTTCCGTTATTTCCATGACTGAATTTTTCGATTTATACTAGATGTTTTTGAAATACCCCCGGAATGGCAACCGGTTGCTTGACATATGAAAATTTCTGCCTTATCTTAAAATTACAAGATAAAAAGCTGCATTAAGAATTTCAAAAATACCGTGCCATAAAAAAATGGCCGGCGTTTTTGGGGGAAGAACCCGATTCCGCCTTTTTTTGGAATTTTCTTTTTGCAGACAATCTACATTTTAAGGGGCGAAATATGGCCAAAGAAGTAAAAGGAACTTTTGTTGAACTTGATGGAGAAAAATTCTACTGCATCAAGAATTACGATTGCATGGAAGATTTCTTCATGACAATCACAAGCTCATCAGACGTGTGGAATTTCTGCTGGTCTCATGGTGGAATCACAGCCGGAAGAATCAACAGCAACCATTCGATTTTCCCATACTACACAGTAGACAAAGTTTCTGATCTCAAGAACGTGACAGGAAGCTGGACAGCAGTGGCTGTAAAGAACGGCAACGGCACAACAATATGGCAGCCATTTGAGTCACTCCTTTCTGGTGTAAACTACAAGACAAAGAACTGCACTTCAATCGAACGCAACATATACAAGAACCTCAACGGAACAAAAATCTGGTTTGAGGAAATCAACAAGGACCTTGGACTTGCATTCCGTTACGGATGGACAAGCAGCGCAAAGTTCGGTCTCGTAAAGATGTCACGCATTGAAAACCTCAGCGGCAAGGAAATGGAAATTTCCATTGTAGACGGATGCCGCAACGTTCTTCCAGCATGCATCAACAGCAATGTACAGAATGAAAATTCAACACTCATCGACGCATACAAGGAAACAGACCTTGACGCAGAAAGTGGACTTTCATTCTACATCATGTCTTCCGTACTTACAGACAGAGCGGAACCAAGCGAAGGCCTCCTTGCCAACACAAGCTGGTTTACTTGCGACGGAAAAATCCTTCTTCAGGAAAACACACCTGCTCTTTTCTACGGAGCAGATGGCGACACAGACAAGATCGAAAGCGTAAGCGCAACAAAGGGTGAACGCGGAGCTTCTTACATCGCACAGAAGATTGCTCTCAAAGACAAGGCTGAATGGTGCCAGGTATTCGACACATTCCTCACAGCCTCAAAAGTTGCAACTCTTAAGAACATGGTAAAGGACAAGGCTTCCGCAGCGGCAGCTCTCAAAGCCGATATGGATGCAACTGAAAACCTCATGACAGCATATCTTTCAGAGGCAGACGGAATCCAGGACACAGCAGAAGAAATGACTTGCGCACACCACAGAGCAAACGTCATGTTCAACATCATGCGCGGAGGATTCTTTGCCGACAACGGAAGAATCAACGCTCCTGACCTCTTTGACTTCGTAAAGACACGCAACAAGGAAAAGGGAGAAGAACTTGAAAAGCTCCTTTCAGCATTCAAGGGAAAGACATCACTCTCAAAGGATGAACTTGAAGAAGCAGTAAACAAGAGTTCAGATCCACAGATCAAGCGTCTCTTCATGGAATACATGCCTGTAATCTTCAGCCGCCGCCACGGTGACCCAAGCCGTCCATGGAACAAGTTCAACATCATGCTCAACGACAAGGACGGAAATCCAATCCTCAACTACGAAGGAAACTGGCGTGATATCTTCCAGAACTGGGAAGCACTCACAATGTCTTATCCAGCATACATCAAGAACATCTGCGCAAAATTCCTCAACGCAATGACAATCGATGGATTCAATCCATACAGAATCAACCGTCAGGGAATCGACTGGGAATGCCCAGAGCCAGACAATCCATGGGCACAGTACGGATACTGGGGTGACCACCAGGTCATCTATCTCCAGAAACTCCTCGAGCAGTGGAATGCAATCAACCGTGAAGAACTTCTCAACAGCCTTGATGAAGAACTTTACTGCAGCGCAAACGTTCCTTACAGACTCAAGAGTTACAAGGAAATTCTTGCAGACCCAAGAAATTCACTTGCATTCGACGGCGAACTCAGCGACAAGCTTATAAAGGACAGCAAGGAATTCGGAACAGACCGCAAGATGTACACAGACAAGAAGGGCCAGCCTCAGCTTGTAAACATCACAACAAAGCTCTTCCAGATCATCATCCAGAAGGCATCAAACCTCATTCCTGGTGGCGGTATCTGGATGAACACACAGCGTCCTGAATGGAACGATGCAAACAACGCTCTCGCAGGTTACGGACTTTCAGTAGTAACTCTCGGTTACCTCAACCGCATGCTCAAGTTCATGATCGAGATTTACTCTGCATCTCCAATCACAGAATACAAGATACCTGAGACAGTAGCAAAGGCATTCACAAAGATCTGCGGACTTTACCAGACCACAGACTTCAGCAAGACCATGAGTGATGATACAGCACGCAGAAGCTTCACAGATGCTGAAGGTGCAGTATTTGAGACAGAAAGAAAGGAACTCTACAAGAACGGCTACGGTTCAAAGACAACTGAAATCTCTCGTCAGGACATCGTTACATGTCTTACTGCAATCAGAAATGCTGTTGAACTTACACTCCGCGCAAACAAAAGAGAGGACGGCCTCTACCACACATACAACACTGTTGTGATCGGTGAAAAGACAATGACAGTAAAATATCTTCAGGAAATGCTCGAAGGTCAGGTTTCAATCCTTTCAAGCGGAATGCTCAGCACAGAAGAATCACTTGAACTTCTCCAGAAGATGAAGACAAGCAAGCTTTATGAAGAACGCCAGAATTCTTACATGCTCTACCCTAACAAGACCCTCAAGACATTCCTTGAGAAAAACAATGTAAGCGCAGAGGATGCAAAGGAACTTGAGTCTGTAATCGCAAAGACTGGAAATGCTTTCATCGAAAAAGATGAGAACAACGTATATCACTTCAATGCTGAATTCAGAAACGCAAGCGTAATGCAGGATCACATTGCAGCCCTTCCATTGGCACGCAAGCTTTCTACAAAGGAAATCAATTCTCTTGTGGAACTCTACGAGAAGACATTCTGCCATCAGAACTTCACTGGACGCTCTGGAACATTCTATGCCTACGAAGGTCTCGGCTCTATCTACTGGCACATGGTTTCAAAGCTTCTCCTTGCAGCCCAGGAAATCGCTCTTGCTGCATACAAGAATGGAAATCCATGCGCAGACAAGCTTAAGGACGAATACTACAACATCCAGGCAGGCTTGAGTTTCATGAAGACTCCTGAAATCTACGGAGCATTCCCTTCAGACCCATACAGCCACACACCATACCACAAGGGTGCAAAACAGCCTGGTATGACAGGACAGGTCAAGGAAGAAGTTCTTACACGCTTTGGAGAACTTGGTGCATGCATCGAAAACGGACAGGCTATGTTCAACCCACTTATCCTCAAGGAAGAGGAATATAAGAACGGAACATTGTCATTCACATGGTGCAACACAAAGATCGTCTATACAAAGGCAGCATCAAAGAAGATCACCGTTGAATTTGCAGACGGAAAGACATCTGACTACGAAGGAAATGCCCTTCCATGCGATGTCACAAAGGTTCTCTTTGCACGCAATGGTGGAATCAAGGCCATCAATGTAAGCATCTAATAGACTTTCCATAACACAAAAGGGGTTGTTTCCTGCCCAGGAAACAACCCCTTTTAATTTTCAGTTCATTCGACTACGATCACTTTGTGATCAGTTCAGATCTGTCATTGACGCCAAGCTTGTCATAGATTTTTGAGACATAGTTCTCCGTAGTCCTGAGACTTATCTCAAGTTGACGAGAAATCTCATCATTGGACAATCCTTGTCTGATAAGATCAAAAATCTGTTTTTCTTTTTTTGTAAGTCCTGCCACAAGATTTGCAGTTACGGTAATACCACGAACCAGGGACTGCTGGATATAGGTATTTCCAGACTGTATTTCTTTCAAGGCCTTTATAAGTTCCGTGTTGTCCGCTGCCTTTGTAATGTATCCCATGGCGCCACGATCAATTGCTTCAATGGCATAACCTGGTGAATCAAACATGGAGTACATAAGGGAATGTATACCAAGTCTTGATTCAGAAAGAAGTCTAAGCACATCAAGTCCTGAATCATTGCCAAGTTTTATATCAACAATGGCAATGGCATCAACAAGTCTTTTATCCTCTGAACATAAAAGCTGCTTGACTTCAGAAAGAGAACCTGCTTCCGCTATGACATTCCAGCCTTTCTGATCACCAAGAAAACTCTTCAAGCCTTCACGCATCATCTTATGGTCATCTATCAATATTATATTAGCCATTTAACCTCTCCTTGATGGCTAAAATATATAGAAATAAATGATGTCTGTATTGTGAGTTTTCCATAGATTTTCTATGAGTCACTCACAAAAAAAAGAGCTGTCCCATTCAACAGGACAGCCCTAATTACTCATATAGATTACCTAGTAATATAGCTCAGCCTCAAAAGAACATGCTTCAGAAGTTTTTCCAATGATCTTTATCTTTTTTCCGTCATCTTCAATTGCTCCATAAATATCAAGATGACTTCCGAGCATGGCTTCCTTTGAAAAATTTACCTTGAAATCTACAGGATTTTTGTTTCTGTATTCCTCAGGTAGGGCATCTTCAATAAAGGCGGCATATCTTGAATTTGTCGTATGTCCGTTGGAATCCAGATCTGAAAATTTAATTGTCCTTGAATCCCACAATTCCATATTCTCAGACGGAACTATTTTTGCAGGCGGAAGGCAGTCCATCTCAGTTGTCAGTTCAGGATTTGGTCTAAGGGTAAATTTCGCAGTAGGCATCAACCTTCGTGCCTTAAGGTCAACAACAAGCCAGTAAGATTTTCCGCTTATCAAAGGACTTCCATCATCATCAAGAATTTTATAGCAACGGGTCAACTGTAGAGGTTCCGGCTTTTCTTCCCATGTTACAAAATGAACTCTCTGATTTTCCACCGGCATCTTGTGGAACCTGAATGAAAGACGTGAAACAAGAATTCCATATCCTTTTTCTTTTAGAAACTCACGGGACATCCCCTGCTGATTGTAATCCTCTACCGCAATATCCGATGTCATACGCAACAGTTCATGAAGACTAAAATATCCGAATAAATTTGCCTGGCTGAAATAAACCTGTTCATCAGAATAAAAAATCTTATCTTCCCCATGATATTGTTTAAATTCCATAAAAACCTCCCATCACAATTTTCAATTACCTACAAAAAAAATCACGGTTATGATATATTTTTATCATGGGTAATTTCAAGACGGAATATCATGGCTCTCTTTGCAAGGACAGGCCGGATTTCCTTGAAAAATATATTTCTCTACCTATCATGCAGCGTCTTGATGGCATAGGTCTTCTATGCGGAACAGACTGGACTCCCTTGTTCCACAATTATTTCAAGTACTCACGGCTCGACCATTCCATAGGAACAGCCCTCATCACATGGAATTTCACCCATGACAAAAAACAGACCCTTGCATCCTTACTGCATGATGTCTCAACACCGTCTTTCAGTCACGTTAGTGATTTCAAGAATGGAGACGCACTTACCCAAAGTTCAACAGAAGACCTTAACGCAAGGATGATCGACGAAGATAAAGAATTGCAGGACTTGCTTTCCGCCGACGGAATCAAAACAACAGAAGTGAATGACTATCATATATACCCAATCTGCGACAACGAAATGCCTGGATTAAGCGCCGACCGTCTTGAATATATGTATCCAAGCGGAGCTGCCCTTGATAAAGTCTGGACCATTGAAGATGCAATAAAAAACTACAGTCATATAAAAGTCCTGAAGAATGAAAAGAATCTTCCGGAGCTTGGTTTTGATGAGACAGAAGCCTGCCTTGAATATACAAAAAAATTCATAGACATAAGTCTCATACTCCAGCACAACGAAGACAAGATAGCGATGCAGCTCATGGCAGATGTTCTTTCAGCCGCAGAAAAAGAATCCATTGCGACAGAAAAAGATTTCTATGATTTTACAGAAGCACAGCTCATTGATCGTTTTGAAAGATATGCTGGCCAAAACAAAGAAACTGAATTCTCAAAGTTGTTCCGGACATTCCGTGGAATGACAAAAATCATAAGAAGCGAAACACCGATCCAGGGATCATATTGCATAAGCCTTAAAGTAAAACAGCGCTATGTAGACCCACTTGTAGAAACAGACAATGGCTCAAAAAGAATCTCAGTCATCTGCGCGGAAGCAAAAAAATATATCGCAGATTTCCTTGCCTATAACGACAGCAGATACGGTGCCGTGGAGTATCTATAATGGCCTTGTGGAAACCAAAGAAGATAATCTTCATAGGAACACAATCTTCTCTGCTCAAGATCCTCTCGAAGGAAAATGATACAGAAGTAATTTCTTCCATCAACTTTCTTGAGACCTTGGCCATGAGTTTTTTACCCGACCTTATCGTAGCAGAAACCTTGACGCAAGATGAAATAATGTACATAAGAAAAATAGACAGATTTACGTTCATCCCGATTCTTGTGACTACGGAAAAATTCACGAAAGAAGAGATAAATGCCCTCATTTCTTTCCCGAACATCATATTATGCAATTCAAATGTCTCATTGCAGCCTATATTCGTAAGCCATCTCAAATCCATAATGACAAAGGGGAAAACTCTCTCTCCTGCCCGGACAGCCGCAATTGCAAAAAAGACTATACTTTTCCTTGATTCCAACATCGGAAACAAATTCACACGAAAAGAAATTTCCCAGGCAATCGGAACCGACGAGGACTATCTTACAAGAATTTTCCATAGGGAAATGGGGATGACACTCTGGAACTACCTTAACATCCTGCGCCTTGAGGAAGCCCGCAACCTGCTTGTCTACACAGGACTTTCCATCAAAGAAATCGCGGAACGATGCGGATTCACCACTGCTCCATATTTCTGCAACTGTTTCAAAAAACACTACAACATTTCCCCAGGCGATGTAAGGAACAACAGAAATTAGAACATCCTGTTTCAACGGGAATGACACGATTTATTTTTTAATCTACAATTAAACCATGAAGAATACTCTTAGAAATGAAATGGCAGTCTGCGGATTTGCCGCAGTAAAGACACTTGAAAAAATCAATGCACATAAAATCCAGCGCCTCTATTTTACAGAGGATAAAGCCCCATTGTTTGGCGGTCTATGCAAAAAAATGGCAGCCGCAAAGAAACCTTACAACAAGGTGCAGGATCCATCAGAACTTGAAAAGCTCTGCGGAAGCGTCCACCATCAGGGCGTTGTGGCAATGATCGATGCTCCGGAAATTCTCCCATTGAACACTGCGATCACAGCCATGTGGGTAGAAGAAAAGCAGGATGCAATCATCCTTGACCGTGTAGGAAACGCAAACAATCTTGGTGCCATTGTAAGAAGCGCAGCATTCTTTGGCATCAAAAACATCGTCATTCCTCTTGATGAGGCACAGTCTTCAATAACTACAAGCAGTTACCGTGTCGCAGAAGGCGGAATGGAATTCGTCAACATATATTCCGTCAGATCCATAGATTTCCTTCTGAAAGACATGGACGGAAAAATGATGAGATTCGGAACTTCTCTTGATGCAACAAAGAAAGTTTCCGAGATGAAGGAAGCATGCAAAGGAAAGCCTGCCCTCATCGTCCTTGGAAATGAGGAACATGGAATCAGCAAGGAAGTAAAAAACAACTGCGATGAACTCATAATCATTCCTTTTGCTGGAATGGGATCAGAGGCACAGGGACCTAAGGTAGACAGCCTTAACGTAGCCCAGGCAGCCTCTGTAATCATGTATGAGCTCAGAAAGTAGAAATTCTGAAAATTGCAATTTATCTTTTTTAATCTTATACTGTAGATATGTTTGAAAAGAAAGAAAAAAACGAGAAGAAAAAGAAAAACACAAAAAAGAAGTCTGGCATAGGGTTTGCGCTTTGGCTTGTTGCGGCCCTTTTTGTACTTATCCTCTTTATTGTGAATCAGAATAAAATCGCAAACAACCTCAAGGCAACAGGCTTCTTCAGCAAGACCGGTCTTAAGACTCCTGAATTCGTAGAAAAGGCAGAAGAGCCACAGGAAGTGCAGTCTGAAACAAAAAATGAAGTAGAGCCTATTGGTCCTGTGGAAATCGACCTTAACTCTACTGTTTCCGAGACACCAAAAAAGTCCACGACTGTCAAACCACAGAATGAGACAGCCAAGAAACAGCAGGAAGCAACAATAGAAGAAAAGAAGGCTCCTCCAAAGACAGAGGAAAAGAAAGAAGAACCTAAGACTGAAAAAGCAGAGAAGACAGAAAAGAAAGAGACTGTTGTAAAGAAGGAAGTATCTGTATCCGCACCTGCAACAAAGACAATGAAGATCAAGCTTTTCTTCATGACAATAAACAGCAACGGTTCCGTGGCAAGAAAAGAAGTGACACGTGAGATGAAAAAATCCGACAGTCCTCTTGTCGATTCCATCAACGCAATTATTTCCGGACCAACAGGAGCTGAAGAAAAAACAGGATGCCGTACCCTTATTTCAAGCGGAACACGTCTTATCGGTGCTTCCGTAAAGAACGGAACCGCCACATTAAACTTCAGCGGTCAGTTTGAATTCAATGAATACGGAATCGAAGGTCTCCGTGGACAGTTGCAGCAGATTGTCTACACTGCCACCGCCTTCCCTACTGTTGAAAGCGTACAGTTCCTTGTGGACGGTGAAAAGAAGGAATACCTTGGACAGGAAGGAGTATGGATCGGTACTCCACTTGGAAGAAACTCGTTCTAAATGAAAGAGCGCCATTGAAAACTCAATGGCGCTCTTTTTTTTATTCTGCTCTATAGCTTTTCAAAATTGTATCAAAATAGAATCTGCTTTTCTGATATACACCATCAAAGACTGTGAAAACCAGCATTGCAAGATTTCCGTCGGACTTTGCCGTTATGACCTTGAAATCCCTTGTCACGTTGCCACTGTCTGGCTGATAGAACACATTGACTATAGTAAGGCATTTATCAGTCCTTGTGATTTTAGACTGCTGCCATACCGCATAGGAATGTGTCGTACCACGGCTGAATCGATTTTGCAGCATATCAAAGGCGTTTTCTGTTCCGCCTAGATCTTTTGGCATTGCCATTTCATTCACAGAAAGAAGAGCATAGTCACCAAGAAGCCAGAGGTTTTCCATAGACTGCTGCCATTGTGTATCAAGGGTGATTTTTTGGGTTCCGCCTATGACTTCCACTTCTGTTGAATGCTTGTCTTTTTTGAAAACACGCTTCTTGTCTTTAGGAAGACCGTTGACTCCCTTGAAATCAGTGAAACTGCTGTCCGATGAATCAGAAAGAATTCCGGCTGTCTCCACACGAAGGACTGGATTCTTGTCAGCGGCACAAATTTCTTCAATATTGAACACAGGAATGAATGGATTGTATTTTACCGTGACGTTTCCGCCAAATTGAAGGAAGTCATCTTTTACCGACTGAACTGCATTTGTCTCCATGACAATTTTCTGACGTCTAGAAGTGAATTCATAGAGAAGATCGTGAAGATAATTCACAAGATCAGAATTGCCTTCAACGGTGCCTGTGATTTTTTCACCGGTCAACTCAAGGCCAGCTTTTGCAGGATCAATGTTGATGTAAACAACAATATCCTTTTCAACAGATTTTGCCTTGGCATTGGCAGGAGAATAAAGACGGGCGGCATAGGTGCTGTCATTGTAGTAAAGGAATCCGACAATGGTTTCAGTCTTGAAGCTGGAGTCCCTGTAGAAAACATACTCCCCGGAGCTGTCAGGAATATACTGCTTCACTCCAGGAAGTGCATGGACGGCAGAAGTCAAAACCACTGCTGCGACAATCTTGAACAATCTTCTCAGTTTAACATTCATCTGCCGTCTCCTTTATTTTTAGCTGTTGAGCTTATCAAGTTCTGCCTT
>JAGHUO010000169.1 GCA_018064785.1 Candidatus Treponema equi | reverse complement strand
AGCGAAAACTTCATCCTTCACTACAACTTCCCTCCATATTCAGTAGGTGAAACAGGTAAGCTTACAACAGGCCGCCGCGAAATCGGTCACGGTAACCTTGCACGCCGCTCACTTGCTCCAATGATTCCTTCAAAGACAGAATTCCCATACACAATCCGTGTTGTTTCTGAAATCATGGAATCTAACGGTTCATCTTCACAGGCTTCAACTTGCGGTGGATGTCTTTCACTTCTCGCAGCTGGTGTTCCAATGAAGAAGATGGTTGCCGGTATCGCAATGGGTCTCATCACAAGCGATGAAAAGTACACAAAGTATGCAATCCTTTCGGATATCCTTGGTGAAGAAGATCACCTTGGCGACATGGACTTCAAGGTAGCTGGTACACGTGATGGTATCACAGGCTTCCAGATGGACATCAAGATCGCCGGTGTTTCAATGGAAATCATGAAGAAGGCTCTTGCTCAGGCTAAGGACGGACGCAACCACATCCTCGACATCATGGAGAAGTGCATCAACAAGCCTCAGCCAATCAGCCAGTTTGCTCCAAAAATTGAATCACTCAGAATTCCAGTTGATAAGATTGGTGCCCTCATCGGACCAGGCGGAAAGAACGTCAAGGCTCTCTGCCAGCAGTACGGTGTTACAATCAATACAGAAGATGACGGAACTGTTACAATCTACGGTAAGACAGGCGAAGCTGCAGACAAGGCAAAGGCAGCAGTCAAGGGTATCTGTGAAGATCCAGAGCCAGGTACAATCTACCAGGGTACTGTTAAGCGCATCATGGACTTTGGTGCATTCATCGAAATCCTCCCTGGCAAGGAAGGTCTCTGCCACATCTCTAAGCTTTCTCGCGCTCGCGTAGAAAAGGTAACAGATGTTCTCAAGGAAGGACAGGTTGTTCCAGTCAAGCTTCTTGAAGTTGACAAGATGGGCCGTCTCAACCTTTCTTACATTGATGCTGTAGAAGCAAAATAATGGAAACACAAAATCACCTCCTGTGATTTTGTGTTTCGCGAGTTTTGTTTTCCAAAACTCGCCGGTGGGGTTGTTTACCTGACAATCGCCATCCATGGCTTTATAAAATTAGAAACCGGTCTTGATGAAAATCAGGACCGGTTTTTTTTATTCCTATGATATGATATAATCCCTCACCATGATTAAAAAGCAGGTTCTCAAAAACAATGTTGTCCTTATAACCCAGGGGGATGAGGAATCAAAAGTTGCGACAGTAGGGTTTTATTTCTCTGTTGGCAGCAGATATGAAAAGGAAGGGGAATACGGCATAAGCCATTTTACTGAGCATATGCTTTTCAAGGGAACCAGATCCAAATCAAACAAGGAAATCGCACGTATTTTTGACAGAATGGGAGGTGTCACCAATGCCTTCACTGAGCGTGAGAATGTAAGCGTATATTGCTCCATTCCGGTTGAAAAAAAAGAAAATTTTACAATTGCTCTTGATACAATCTGTGATCTGTCGGAAAACTGCATTTTTCCTGAAGACGAATTTGAAAAGGAACGCGGTGTAGTAGTAAATGAAATTTATGCTGTGGAAGATGATCCCGATGATTCTTCTATGGATGAAATAGCACGCCGTATCTGGCCTGACCAGGATATTTCAAGGACCATAACAGGTTCTGCTGAAGACGTTGATTCCATAACCCGTGACCAGATGCTTTCCTGGTATGACAGATATTTTGTCCACGGTGAACTGGTGGTGATTGCCGCAGGAAAAATCGATGAACAGCTCCTTGTCGACCGTCTGGAAATGCTTTCTGAAAAAAAGCCTTCCGTGGAATTCTATAAAAACGCACATTTCCCGAAAAAGGTAAGATGGCAGGGTGGAACATCAGTTGTAAAGGCTAGATTCAATCAGGAACAGGTCTTTGCCATTTTTCCTCTTGACTGGACATTCTCCTATAATGACTATCTGGCTTTGATGGTGTTTGATACGATTACTGGTGACAGCATGAGCAGCCGTCTTTTCCTTGAGCTTCGTGAACACCTTGGGCTTTGCTACAGTGTAGGCAGCTTTTTCACCACCTATGAAAATGCGGGTCTGTGGGCAGCCTACCTTGTCTGTGAAAAGAAAAATTCCGTATGTGCCTGTGAATCTCTTCTGAAGGAAATCAGAAACCTACTGGAAAATGAAATATCGCAGGAAGAGATAGACCTTGCCATTGAGCGCATCAGCGGTCTTGAGACAATGAACGACATAAATTCCGTATTCATAATGCGCCGTCTATGGAATTTCTACAGTCTTGGCTTTGATCTTATGGGCACTGAGGATTTTCTCAAGTCCTTACGCACTATAACTAAACATGATATAATCAGTTTTGTCAGACGTCTTGTTGATACAGACAGGAAAAGCATCGTTGTCTATGGACAAAAGCTTTCGATGTTTGACAGGAAAAAAATTATGGGAGTAGCTAGATGAATAAAGTTGACATAAAGATAATCGTATCTAAGGGAGCCGTCGTTCCATGCTATAAGACTGAAGGGGCAGCGGGGGCTGATGTATGTGCTCTCCTTGATGAAAAGGTTGTCCTGAAGCCTGGTGAAAGAACGATTTTGCCTACAGGTCTTTTCTTTGAGATTCCTCAGGGCTATGAAATCCAGGTTCGTCCAAGGAGTGGCCTTGCCGCAAAAAACGGTGTTACTGTGCTTAATACTCCTGGTACCATTGACAGTGATTACCGTGGAGAACTGAAGGTTATTCTCATCAATCTTGGAAATGAAGATTTTGAGATCAACAGTGGAGATAGAATAGCTCAGATCATTGTTGCTCCTGTAACTGTTGGCAATTTCATCCAGACGGAATCCATCTCTGTAACAGAACGCGGTGCTGGTGGTTTTGGTAGTACAGGCGTGTAATCAATAAATGATCTTTGTTTTTCTGAAAGAAAAAATTGAAAAACTTCTCAATCTCCTGGATTTTTGCTTTGTATGGATGTACAGGCAGAGAAGCTATTATAAAATTCTTTTCTTCAGAAAAACCAGGGAAATCAGAAAAGTAAAACTGACAAAAACTGTCTGCAGAATCGGTTTTTATCTTGGAAAAAAAGTGGGATGCAGACCTGTATGGCGTTTTTTTGCCCGATGGAACTATTCCCTCAACGCCCTTGGAAACAACATTCTCGTGAAATACGTGATAAAGGAACTTACGCTTTACTTCCTTGTGTGCTTCGCGTTTTTCTTTGTCGTGTTCTTCGTAAACAACATCCTTTTGCTTGCCGAAAAGATCCTTGAAAAAAGAGTCCCTGTTGCTTCTGTAATGAAGCTTATTTCCTATTGTCTTCCTGCCATCGTGGCACAGTCCGCACCTTTTGCAACATTGGTAGGATTCCTTATGTGTCTTGGACGTCTTGTGACAGACAACGAGGTTTTGATATTTAGAGCCAGTGGTCAGAAATACAGCCTTATCTTGAAGTCCGTCCTTGCCATGGGAATGGCCATCTCGATTTTCAGTTTCATAATGAACGACTATTTTCTTCCCCTTGGGCATAGAAATTTCAACAGACTGAAGAAACAGATAATTTCTTCCAATCCTGCCATCGAACTTGAACCGATGTCCATAAAAAGAATGAACGATTCCATATTTGTAATCGGGGATGTAAAGGGAACCAATGTCAGCGACCTTGTTTTCTTTGACACTGGAAATGATGGTAAGACAAGGCTCATAGTCGCAAAGAACAGTGACATCATCAAGTCGACTACGGATGGTGTCCTCATGCTTCTTGAAATGAAGGATTCCCTTGTCATGATGATTGATAATCTTCAGAACGGAACCTATGACACCATCAATTCCGACAAGCTTTCCCTCAGCATCTTTGAGGATTCCATCATGGACTCTTCAAGCGGAACTTCACCACGCGAAATGACTTCCTGGGACTTGAGGAAAAAAATCAAGAAACTGGACGGTGAAAAAAACATTTCAAAGAAACTCATGAACACCTATAAACTTGAATACAATAAGAAATTTTCAGTTCCTTTTGGATCTATTTTCTTTGCGATACTGGCATTCCCGTTGGCTCTTGTCCTTGGAAAAAAAGACGGTCAGACCTTGGGATTGATTTTTGGAATCATCCTTTCTGTTCTTTACTGGGCTGCCACAATTCTTGGTCAGATGTTCGGTATCCGTGGCGGGTACAACGGTTTCTGGATGATGTGGACCCCAAACTTTGTCCTTGGACTTCTAGGAGTCCTTCTATATTTGAGGCTTAAGAAAAAATGAAAATCATCACTTACATGTTAAGAAGTTTCTTTCCTGTTTTTCTCGGTGCACTTATGTTCTTTGTGCTGGTCTTGTGTCTTACTGACCTTCTCATGAACTTGTGGAACTACATTTCCAAGGGTGCTTCTTCCAGGGATGTTGCCTTCATCATTCTTTACTATATACCAAAGACCGTATGGTACGCGGTTCCTGTAGCCATGCTTTTTGCCACGGCATATATGCTTTCTGATTTCTATGCACGCAATGAGCTTCTTGCTGTTTTTGCCAGTGGAATTTCTCTTTTCCGTTTTACAGTTCCTCTGCTTTTCATCGCCGTCGCAATGAGCTTTGGACTATTTTTCTTTGAGAACAAACTTGTTGTTCCGACCTACACAAAAAAAGTAAAGCTTCAGGAAATGGTTCTTGAAAAAGAGAAGTCATTGAACAACGACAGGATAGTCATAATGGCTGATGAAGGAAATGTAATCTACAAGGCCGACTATTATGACGACAGCACAATGAGACTTTATTCCCTCTATGTGGTTATCCGTGACAAGGAAAAGAATCTCAGGGCAATGTTGTATTGCGAGAATGCATCATGGATAGACGGCAAGTGGCAGATGTTCAAGCCTGTTGAATATAAGAACAGCGAAGACGGAATGGTCATGTCCAGGGTTGAATATGAACTCATGGATCTTCTGACCGAACCTCCGGAGACCTTCAGAAACAACACCATTTCCGTCCAGGAAGTAAATACAAAGGAAGCACGGGAATATATAGCCCACCTTGAGAAGGCAGGTCTTCCTTGTGCCGAGGAAAAGGCGGAATACTACAAGAAATATGCTTTCCCCTTTGTCGTTTTCATTGTCGTTTTCCTTGCTGTAGGACTTAGTGGAAAGACACGAAAAAATGTTCTTCTTGTGAGTCTTGCCTTGAGCGTTGTTGCCGTCGTTCTTTTTTACGTTACACAGATGATGACTATGCTCATGGCTAAGTTCGGTGCCATTCCGCCTCTTTTTGGAGCGTGGTTTCCTGTCATTCTGTTTATTTTCTTGAGCTGTGTGCTTTTGAAATATTCCAAAACCTGATGAATGGACATTCTTGTAGGAGTTACCAATGATAAGCAATTTTTTTGAAATACATCACGAAAACAAAGATTCTCTTGCCCGTACCGGTGTCATCCATCTTCCTCATGGTGATGTTGAGACTCCTGTATTCATGCCGGTTGGGACAAAGGGAACTGTAAAGGCCCTTACGAAAGATGATCTTGAAGAAATAGGATTCCAGATCATTCTTGCAAATACATATCATATGTATCTAAGGCCGGGTGCTGATCTTGTTAAGGAAGGCGGAGGTCTTCATGGTTTCTGCAAGTGGAACAGAAACTTTCTTACTGATTCCGGTGGATTCCAGGTATGGTCTCTTTCAAAACTTAGAAAGATAAAGAATGAAGGAATTGAATTCCGCAGCGACATAGATGGCAGCAAGCATTTCTTTACTCCGGAAAATGTCGTTCAGACCCAGGTAAAGCTTAACAGCGACATCCAGATGCAGCTTGATGTATGCTCTGGATTTGGTGTTGACCGTGCAGAGGCGGAACGTGCCCTTCGTCTTTCTTCTCAATGGGCGGAACGTGCCATCGCTGAATGGACCATCCATCGCGAAAGTGGGTACCAGGGAATTCTTTTCCCTATCGTTCAAGGTAACTTCTTTGATGATCTTAGAAAGGAAAGCGCACAGTTTGTTGATTCCCTTGATACTCCAGGTCTTGCTATCGGAGGCCTTAGTGTAGGTGAGCCTGCGGAGATTTATGCGGAAAAACTTCAGTATACAGTCCAGTTCCTTTCAAGAAGCAAGCCTCGTTATGTAATGGGCATTGGAACTCCTGAGTATATTCTTGAAGCAGTCGCCAACGGCATAGACATGTTTGACTGTGTCCAGCCAACCCGTGTCGCACGTCATGGTCTATATCTTTCTCACAAGGGAACTGTTTCCATAAAGCAGGCAAGGTACGAACACGATTTTGGTCCTTTGGATCCGGAATGCAAGTGCAAGGTATGCACGACATATTCCCGCGCATATCTGCGCCATATATTCCGTGAGCAGGAAATTCTTTCTTCCATGCTGGCAAGCTACCATAACCTTTATTTCCTTCACAACATGATCAAGGAAATCAGACAGGCCATCAACGAGGATAGATTTGAAGAATACAGAAAGGAATTCCTTGAGCAGTTCCATTCGGGAGAAGTTTGATTATGAAAAAGCAGATAGGTATTGTTTTGTCGGCAATCTCGATGATTGGTGCAGGTTCCGCCTTTAGTCAGGATGCTGTTCTTGAGGTTGAGGAAGTCGTCGAGGTGATCGAAGAAACTCTTATTGATGAAGGTATCCTTGATGAGGTCGAGGTTGTTTCTTCTTTTGAAGAGGAAGAAGATCCTGTGCTCAAGGTCTATGAAGATTCCAAGAAAAAGGACGAAGAAAAACCTAAATACAAATACACAAAGGACAAGAAGGTTGCTGCAAAAAAACGTCCTAAGACACCTGAACTTAAGAATGACTATGTGGACAAATCCGAAACTTATGTGGAAGACAGCAAATCCATATTCAAATACGGCCTTGAAAGCCAGATCAGCAACCTTATTGATGAGCTTTCGTCAAATGAGGACATGCGTTTTGTGGATGAGATCTATGATCTTTTCTATGAGACAAAGGATGTTGCAGTAAAGGACAGGATCATCGAATATTTCACCAAACTCAAGGATCCATGTCTTGGTGACTATGCATGTGAAATCATCAATGATCCTTATGATACAAGAAAGGACACTGTGGACAGATGTTTCAGATATGCCTCTGAGGCCCAGATAAAGGAAGCCGTTCCAGGTCTTGTTGATCTTGTCGACAAGGAAGAGGAAGACTATTTTACCGGTGCCCTTACGGCTCTTGGTGATCTTGGTGAAAAAGATGAGGCACAGTTCCTTGCAGATTATCTTGATCGCAACGATTTGACTGTTCCTCAGCGTCAGGCACTTATGAAGGTCCTTGGCCGCATAAAGGCAGTGGAAACCTGGGACAAGCTTGCAGAAATCGCCCAGAATGAAGATGAAAACTCTTTTGTTCGAATGTATGCTGCCGAAGCCATCGGTGCTATGGAAAAGCCGGAATCTGAAGACATACTTGTAGAGCTTTTTGAATCTACGGATCCAAACCTCAGATGCTATGTTGTAAAGGGAATTACCCATTTCAATGATGAGAAGGCCGACAAGGTTATCATCCAGGCATTGAGGGATTCCCAGTACAAGGTTCGTCTTGAGGCTATTGATGCCGCGGAAAAACGAGAAATGAAGGATTCAGTTCCGTATTTGATTTTCAGATGCAAGGATAAAGATGAAATTAAATCCGTAAAGGAAAAATGCTACAAGGTTCTTGCAAAACTTAATACGACTGAAGGCAACGATTATCTCATCAGTCTTCTTGATGACAAAAAAACTGCAGCCGGTGCAAAGGCCAAGGTAGCAGGAGTGCTTCTTGAGGAAAACCATGCAGGCACAAAGGAAATCATCGATCTTGCCCGCAGTACCTTCAACAGCGACATAAAGTATCAGAAGGATCTTCGCTATGCATTGGGAAAGGAATTCGCAAAGTATTCCCGTGACGAGTTTGCGGAAATCTGCGGTGAATATCTTGACCATAAGGATGTTGCTACCCAGGGTACCGGCCTTGATATGTGGTCCAAGGGAAGATACAGCTCATGCCGTGGAAAGGTTGAGGAGATTGCCCAGGACGCCTTTGAGGAAGAGAAGCCTGAGGTAGATGAAAAGAAGCCTAATGCGTATAAGTTTGGTCAGAAAAAGAAAAACGCCAATGCCAAGAAAGCCAAACGCATTCTTGAGATGGACGGAAAAACCACAGTCACAAAGGCTCCTGAAGTCGATGCCGTCAGTGGTGCCGCTCCCGCAGCAGAGACCATTGATACATCAAATGCAAAGTAAAAAAAAATCAATAAAATTTTCAGAAAAAAATGAAAATGATATTGACACGCTGAATGCAAATCGATATATTGTAATCACGATTTGCGGCAACGCAGATGCGGGGATGGTGGAATTGGTAGACACGCTAGCTTGAGGTGCTAGTGGCGCGAGCTGTGCCTGTTCAAGTCAGG
>JAGHUO010000026.1 GCA_018064785.1 Candidatus Treponema equi | reverse complement strand
CCAGGTCTCCACAGAACACTTCTTGGTGACGGTCTTGCAACTCTTGCCGCATCAATTTTCGGTGCACCAGCAAACACAACATACGGAGAAAATACAGGCGTACTTACACTTTCAAAGGTTTATGATCCACGTGTAATCCGCCTTGCAGCATGCTTTGCAATTCTTTTCTCTTTCTCTCCAAAATTCGCAGCCCTCATCAGCTGTATGCCTGCAGCAACTGTAGGCGGAATCTCAATTGTTCTCTACGGAATGATTTCAGCTGTAGGTGTCCGCAATATCGTTGAAAGCCAGGTTGACTTCAAGGAAAGCCGCAACGTAATCATCGCAGCCCTTATCCTTGTTCTTTCAATCGGAATCAAATTCAGTGCAGCCGGTGCAATCAACATCCACTGTGGTTCAGTAACAATCGGACTTTCAGGTCTTGCTGTTGCTTCCCTCGTTGGAATTATCCTCAACGCAATTTTACCGGAACGTTCTGATCCAGGTGAAACTTCTATCAAAAAGGATGTGGAATAATGAACAACGAAAATATCTTTTACCTTAACCATCCGCTCATTCAGCACAAGATTTCCCGTCTTCGTGATGAAAATACTGGTACAAACGAATTCCGCAAGCTTGTTGAAGAAATAACCATGCTCATGGGATTCGAAGCTCTCCGTGAACTTCCTGTAGAAGATGTGGAAATCAAGACACCGATTGAAAAGTGCAAGACACCAATGCTTGCCGGACGCAAGATGGTAGTTGTTCCAATCATTCGCGCTGGTCTTGGCATGATGAACGGAATTCTTGACCTTGTTCCTTCAGCAAAGGTTGGACACATCGGTCTTGCCCGCAACGAAGAAACACATCAGGCAGAAGAATATTACTGCAAGATGCCGGACCTTCTTGACCAGCGTCCTATCATCGTCGTTGATCCAATGCTTGCCACCGGTGGTTCCGCCATTGATGCAATCACGATGATCAAGAAACGCGGTGGAAAGAACATCAAATTCATGTGCATCATCGCGGCTCCTGAAGGACTTGAAAAGCTTTCGGCTGCTCATCCAGATGTAAAGATCTACGTTGGCCACCTTGACCGCTGCCTTAACGAAAACGCCTACATCTGCCCAGGTCTTGGAGATGCCGGAGACAGAATCTTCGGTACCGACAACTAAAATCTTTCAGCTTAAAGTTAAGGTTTAATAATCAAAAACATGAAAAGGACTGTCTAGAAAGATAGTCCTTTTTTTAGTATCATTAGCCATATGAAAAATTCGCACAAGGTATTTACGGCTTTATTTATTGCATTTCTTTCTATTTTTATGACTTCATGTTCGGGTATCATTGGATACAGCGTTCTTCTCTGGAACGACAACGAGCATAAACTTTCAGACGGAACAGTCGTACCTGTATACCTTAAGTCAAACATTTCAAAAGTGTATGTAATCGGCTTGCCTGATTCAAAGGAAAAAATCGAGCTTCCTTTGTGGCAGCTTTCATCTCCTGAAAAAAAATCAAAGGCCATCAAGCGTTCAGAAAAATATGCGGAATATCACAACATGTATGCAAAGAGCGCCATCGATGGTCTTCCTATCCGTGCGGACAAGGTTAATACATCAAAGCAGGTCTATCGCCTCCGCAAGAACGAAACTGTGAAGACTCTCTACAAAGGAAAAGGTGTAGCACCGCAGAATGGTGGAGTTCCGCTTGAAGGTGAATGGCTTCATGTTCTTACCTCAAACGGAACAGAAGGCTGGTGTTTCAGCTATAACCTGCGCCTCTATGAGATGAAGGCAGAAGTAGTGGCCGAGCAGAATTCCGTAGTGGCAGAAAATGTAGAGGAAGAAGTTGATACACTCATCGAAGAAGTCCTTGGCACTACATGGTATCCTGAATTCTATGGAAGCATGATTTCAAAGAAACAGATCGATCTTGAATATTTCAACTCAACATATAAATTCAATACAGGCTATTCAAACGGAACAATTTCCATCGTGTTGCCTGAATATGAGCTTTCGTTCCCATTCAACGGCACGACCAAGACAGACGACAGGGAATATGAATTCAATGATGCTCCTCTTCAGCTTACAGTGCGCAGCAAGAAATCTATTGTCGTCAAGTATACTGATGAGCGTGGCATGCCTCGTTCTTTCAATTTCACATCTCTTGGCGACAGAAGCATCGAACAGATCATCAAGGATGAAGAAGAACGAAGGGACAACGAATACAAGGCAATTTCAGTTTCTGGTCCGGACTTCAAGAGCGGCAACTATGGAATGATTTCTTTCAATGATGGAAAGCAGTTCTCATGGTCTGGATTCAACAAGCTTGTGCCATCGGTAATTCCGTCTGGAGCAAAGGGCTTTGGTGATATTGAGATCAAGTATTTCATTCCGGCTGAACTCAAGGCTTCTTGGGATGGTGTTCTTACATTTGAATTCGAAGGTACGGAAAAAGAAGTCAACTTCCTGTACAAGAAGGAAGACAACGGCATACGTCTTACAGTCGGCAACATTACACATCGCTATGAAGCTTCAAGCGGAAGGAATATCAGCAGCGTGACACTTCCGTCAAATTCAGTGGTAATGTTCTTCCAGAAGTAAACCGCTGCATTATTTTTACAAAGGTAATTTATGGCATTCATTCAGTTTTCAAAAGTGTCCCTTGCATTCGGTGACAGGGATATATTAAAAAATGTTTCGGTAAATCTTGCATCAGGAACAAAGGCTGCCTTGACTGGTGCCAATGGTGCAGGAAAATCTACTCTCATAAAAATCATGGCAGGCCTCGTAGAGCCAGACAGCGGTGAACGCGTTGCCCAGAAAGACGCCCGCATCGCATATCTTCCTCAGAGCGGCCTTGTTCACAGCGGCTGTACACTTAAGGAAGAAGCCGACAAGGCTTTTGAATGGGGATATGAAATCCAGCGCAAGGCGGAAGAACTTGGGGAGCAGCTTGCATCAAATCCTGCCAATGCAGAAAAACTTGCCGTTGAACATTCGGAACTTCTTGCAAAACTTGAAGAAAGCGGATGGTACCGCCGCGAGGTCCTTGCAGAAAGCGTACTCATTGGCCTTGGCTTTGAACGCAGCGATTTTACAAAGCGCACGGAAGAATTTTCCGGCGGCTGGCAGATGCGCATTGCCCTTGCAAAGGCACTCATGTGCGGACCGGACATCCTTCTCCTTGACGAACCTACAAACTACCTTGATATTGAAGCCCGCAACTGGCTTGAAAAATTCCTTTCGGATTTCCACGGCGGATTCCTTCTTGTTTCCCATGACCGCTACTTCCTTGACCACACGATCAATGAAGTCTATGAACTTTTTGGAGGAGACTTAAAGCGTTATCCCGGAAACTTCAGCCATTATGAAGAAGTGCGCAAGGTTGAGCTTGATTCCCTCATTGCAGCCTACAATCAGCAGCAGCAGGAAATCGCTCACCTTGAAGAATTCATAAATCGTTTCGGTTACAAGGCAACAAAGGCTGCCCAGGCTCAGGAACGACAGAAGATGCTGGACAAGATCCTTGAAAACAAGATTGAGATTCCTGAAAGCCTCAAGAAAATCCACTTTACTTTCCCTGCAGCTCCTCATTCAGGACAGCTTGTGCTTACACTGGAAAAAATCAGCAAGAACTACGGCGGACCAAATGTCGTAAACAACCTTGATCTTGTCGTAGAAAAAGGAGAGCGTCTTGTTGTTGCAGGACGCAACGGTGCAGGTAAATCAACATTGCTCAGAATGATCGCAGGAGTAGACAGTGATTTTACAGGAAACGTAAAATACGGTGCCGGAGTTTCAGTGGGCTACTTTAGCCAGGACAGCGCCGAGAAGATTTCCGGAAACCAGACAATCCTTGAGTACATGGAAGAAAGAAGTCCTCTGGATTTGATTCCAAAAATGCGCGACATGCTTGGTGCTTTCCTTTTCCGCGGAGACGATGTTTTCAAGAGCATCAATGTTCTTTCCGGCGGAGAAAAGAGCCGCATCGCACTTCTTGAGCTTTTGCTTCGTCCTGTAAATCTTCTTGTTCTCGATGAACCTACAAACCACTTGGACATGCATTCAAAGGACGTCCTTCTTGAAGCACTTCAGGGATTCGGCGGAACTGTAATCTTTGTAAGCCATGACCGCGGATTCATTGAAGACCTTTCCACAAAGGTTCTTGAACTTCATCCTGGCGTTTCCCGTGAATTCCCAGGTGACTACAAATATTACATGCAGCGTCTTGAAGACGAGGCAAATGGTGTTGTCGGAGAATCTTCCGCCGCCGTAGAAACAAAGGCCGCTGCAAAAAAAGCAGAAGAACCTGTTGAGCAGAAGTCTGCCGGCAAACTTGATTACGAAGAAAAGAAAAAGCAGGAAGCTGAACGCCGCAAGCTCCAGAAAGAAGTGGACCGTCTTGAAGCAGAAATCGCAAAGACTGAAGAACAGAAAGCCGACCTTGAAAACCAGATGGGCTTGCCAGAAGTCTACAGCAACGGCGAAAAAGCCAAGGAAGTCCAGAAGCAGATAGAAGAGCTTGCCGTAAAGCTGGACCAGCTCAACGAAGAGTGGATGGAAGCCGCCGAAAAGCTGGAGTAGTCAGGGTTCATGACAAACTGCGCTTTGCGACCCACTTTCCTAGATTTTCGAAAATATACAATATTTATCTTTAAGCAATTTAGGATTAGTAAAGCAGCATAAAAAAGTGCGTAGGCGAGTTGCATTTGAAAAAAGTCTGGTGGGACGCAGGCAAGAAAGGGCAAGGAGGGGCCCGCCAATTGGATACATCGCTTTTTATGATGAAGCGGGAGGTTTCCATTGCTCTTTTTGCCGTCGCTGGGGCCCGCCTTTTTATTCATTGATTCTCGCCGGAAGCACTTTTTTTTACATCTTTTACACAACGCATTTAATTGAATTTGAACCGATAAATATTGTATACTTTCGCATTATGATCGTAATGAAATTTGGCGGCTCATCAGTTGCAAATGCTGAGCGCATTAGACATGTTGCTGAAATTATTCAGACTTACAAAGACGAACTCCCTGCAGTAGTACTTTCTGCCATGGGAGACACAACAGACCACCTTCTCGAAGCTGCAGACATGGCAGTCGAAGGAAAAGTAGACATTGAAAAGGTGGAAAAACTTCACTTTGATACTGCAAAAGAACTCGGAATCGAAGTGCCTGCCATCAAGGAACTCCTTGATGAACTCAAGACACTTTTGACCGGTATCAGCATGCTCAAGGAACTTTCAAAGCGTTCCCGCGACTACCTTGTTTCTTTCGGTGAAAGAATGAGCGTACGTATGATGGCTGCATACCTTACAAAACTTGGAACACCTGCAAAATTCTATGACGCATGGGATATCGGAATGGTATCTGACAGCAACTACATGGCTGCAGAACTTCTTGATGAAGTATGGGAAAACATTCCAAAGCATTTGAACGACTACAAGAACGGCAAGCAGAAGGAAATCCCGATCATCACTGGCTTCATCGCAAAGGACAAGCACGGAACAATCACAACTCTCGGTCGCGGTGGTTCTGACCTCAGCGCTACAATGATCGGTTCCGCAATGGGTGCAAAGGAAATCCAGACATGGAAGGATGTTGACGGAATCATGACAACAGACCCACGTCTCGTAAAGGATGCAAAGCCTGTACCTGAAGTAACTTATGAAGAAGCTCAGGAACTTGCAATCTTTGGTGCACAGGTTCTTCACCCACGCTCAATGATTCCATGCCGCAAGACTGGAACACCTGTACGCGTAAAGAACAGCTACAACATCAGCAGTGAAGGAACACTCATCGTTGAAAAGCACACTGGTTCAGTTCCGCCTGTAACAGCAATTACAAAAGTAAAGAACGTAACATTGATCGATATACAGTCAAGCCGCATGCTCGGTGCCGCAGGATTCCTTGCTCACATCTTCAACCAGTTCCTCAAGTGGAACATCAGCATCGATGTGATCGCAACTTCTGAAGTTTCCGTATCATTGACTGTAAATACAAAAGCAGACCTTACAGGACTTCTTGAAGACCTTGGCCGTGTAGCAGAAGCAAAGGCAACTGGCGACAAGGCAATCATCACAGTCATCTGCGATGCAAGCCACTCAAGCGCAATCCTCGCAAAGGCATTTGATGCACTCAACAAGGAAGGCATAAACGTACAGATGATCAGCCAGGGCGCAAGCAAGGTAAATGTAAGTTTCCTCGTAAACATGTCGGAAGCAGACAGAACAGTTCAGGTTGTTCACGAAGCTTTGTTCTAATTGGAGAATCAAATGAAGATCGCATTAGTCGGATATGGAAAAATGGGGCACATGATTGAACAATCTGCCCTCAGTCTTGGTCACAGCGTTGTAACGACAATCGATGTTTTTGCAGAAGATGCAAAAGTAAAGATCGCTGCCGGTGACACAAAGGCTATGGTTGATGCAATTGTCGCAAGCGGTGCTGAAGGTGTCATTGAATTCACACATCCAACATCTGTAATGGACAACATCAAGGCTCTTTTGCCAACAAAACTTCCTATCGTAGTCGGAACTACAGGATGGAACGACAAGAAGGATGAGGTTGCTGCTTTGGCTGCTTCTTGCGGCGGAACGATCATGACAAGTGCAAACTTCTCCATCGGTGTGAATGTCTTCTACAAGATTGTCGAAAACGCATGCCGTCTTATCGATGTCTTTGAGGAGTATGATGCAGCCCTTTGGGAAATGCACCACAACCAGAAGGCAGACAGTCCATCTGGAACTGCCCTTGATCTTGCAAAGCATGCAATGGAATTCCTTTCTCGCAAGGACACCATCGTGACAAACGAGTTCAAGGCACGTCCAAAGCCAAATGAACTTCATGTATCATCTACAAGATGCGGAAGCGTACCTGGCACCCACAAGATTTTCTTTGACAGTGCGGCAGATACAATTGAACTTTCGCATACTGCAAGAAGCCGTCAGGGATTTGCAAGTGGAGCAGTCCATGCAGTCATCAACATGAAGAATCTTCTTGATGAAGGCAAGCTTGAAACTGGAAAGCTTTACGGAATGGACGACGTGTTCCCAGGAGTATTCTAAGGAAATAACATCAGCTTACGGCATGTTGTGCGATGTCGTAGGCTTTTAATTTATAAAATATCTTACTCGGATTTTATCTGGTTTAGAAATTTGT
Organism: Candidatus Treponema equi; assembly: GCA_018064785.1. GTDB lineage: Bacteria > Spirochaetota > Spirochaetia > Treponematales > Treponemataceae > Treponema_D > Treponema_D equi. The sequence goes on along the minus strand of JAGHUO010000026.1, from coordinate 30,341 downwards.
TCATTATTATAAGGGGTTACAATATGACAAATGTTCCTGAACTTTTTGGCAGCATGGTATTCAATCAGCAGACCATGAAAGAAAGACTGCCAAAGGAAACTTTCAAGGCTCTCAAGCGTACATTGGACAACGGTGAACCGCTTGAGATTGATGTTGCAAACGTTGTTGCTCATGCAATGAAGGAATGGGCAATTGAAAAGGGTGCGACTCACTTTTCTCACTGGTTCCAGCCACTCACTGGTGTAACTGCGGAAAAGCATGACAGTTTCATCAATCCACAGGACGACGGAACAGTAATCATGTCTTTCAGCGGAAAGGAGCTTGTAAAAGGTGAACCAGACGCATCTTCCTTTCCTTCAGGCGGAACCCGCTCTACATTCGAAGCCCGTGGCTACACAGTCTGGGATCCAACATCATATCCATTCATCAAGGAACATACACTTTGCATTCCGACTGCTTTCTGTTCATATACAGCAGAAGCCTTGGATAAAAAGACACCTCTTCTCCGCTCGATGAAGGCTCTCAGCGACCAGGCCGTAAGAGTCCTCCGTCTTTTTGGAAAGAACGATGTAGTCCATGTAAATACAACCGTTGGACCAGAGCAGGAATATTTCATCGTTGACGAAAAGCTTTACTTCCAGCGCAAGGACCTTCAGATGACAGGCCGCACGCTTTTGGGTGCAAAGCCTTCCAAGGGACAGGAAATGGACGACCAGTATTTTGCTGCCCTTAAGCCACGCATCGCAAAATATATGGAAGAACTCAACGAGGAATTGTGGAAGTACGGAATTCTTTCAAAGACGGAACATAACGAGGCCGCTCCAGCTCAGCACGAGATGGCTCCGATATTCAGCACCACAAACCTTGCCGCAGACCAGAACCAGCTTACAATGGAAGTGATGAAGAAGGTCGCACGTCGTCATGGCCTTGTATGTCTTCTCCATGAAAAACCATATACAGGCGTAAACGGCAGCGGAAAGCACAACAACTGGTCCATGAGCACAAACCTTGGAGAAAATCTCCTTGAGCCTGGTGATACACCTGCAGAGAACGCACAGTTCCTTCTTTTCCTTACAGCAGTGATCAAGGCTGTGGATGAAAACCAGGATCTTCTTCGATGTTCAGTAGCAAGCGCAGGCAACGACAACCGTCTTGGCGGATACGAGGCACCACCTGCAATCATCTCCATGTATCTTGGTGATGAACTCTACGCAGTCCTCCAGTCAATCAAGGACGGAACTCCACTCAGTGCCACAGGCAGCTCAAAGATGACCATCGGTGTCGATGTTCTTCCACCTATTCCAAAGGATTCCACAGACCGCAACAGAACTTCTCCATTTGCTTTCACTGGCAACAGGTTCGAATTCCGTTCCGTAGGATCAAGCCTTTCCATCAGCGGACCAAACACAACAATCGACGCTATGGTCGCCTACGTCCTCAAGCAGTTCGCCGATGAACTTGAAGGCGCACAGGATTTTGAGACAGCCCTTGCTGAACTCATCAAGCGTGAAGTGACTGCACACTGGAGAATCGTTTTCAACGGAAACGGATACGACAACTCTTGGATCGATGAAGCAAAGAAACGTGGGCTTCTAAACCTTGGTTCTACACCTGATGCAATGGAACATTACCTTGCCGAAAAGAACGTTAAGCTCTTTACAGAAATGGGTGTATACACTGAAGGTGAAATGAAGAGCCATCATGACATAAAGCTTGAAAAGTATTCAAAGATGCTGAACATCGAGGTAAACACAATGGTTGAGATGATCCGCAAGGACATCATGCCTAATGTGTTCAGATATATCAACGATGTGAGCAAGACAGTCATGAACCTTAAGTCTGTAGTTCCTGGAGCAAAGGCTCAGGCAGAAACAAAACTTCTTTCAAGACTTGATCAGCTTGCAGACCAGCTGGATGTGGAAGCTGAGAAACTTTACAGCATCCATGAGGAAGCAAGGAGCATCAATGACTATACAGCATCGGCAAGATTCTATGCCGACAATGTTGTTCCGCAGATGGCGGCAACAAGAAAGGTCTACGATGAACTTGAACCTCTTCTTGGCGAAGATTACAAACCTTTCCCAAGTTATGAAGATCTGATGTTTAGAGTATAAATATTTCATTCAGAAATATTTATACTATCTATGCACGGCCACACGCACCTGCTATGGCCGTGTGTTCAGGGTATAAATAAAAAAGGGCAGGGGTAGATTACTACCTCTGCCTTTCATTTTTTTAGAAAGTGTTGAGATTCCGTCTGGAAGGAAATATTACTGCAATCCTGCTACGAGATCTGCTTCACTTGCTTCAACACCTTTTGACTTTGCCCATTCAACGAGCTGTCCATTGTCAACTGCAGTTTCAAATTCAGCTGCCATATTTGCATCTGAGAGAATTGCCTTTTTAAGTTCAGCTATAGTCATATCACACCTCTTTATTTAATAGTTATATAATACAAAATTTCATGCTTTTTCACAATTATAAACCTTAAATTGCTTTTTTCAAGTTTTATATATATATTTTACCCATGGGTTCAGAGGAATTTCTTTCAGTATTGAATCCGGAACAGAGGGAAGCTGTTGTCCATGAAGGCTCGCCTCTCTTGATCCTGGCTGGTGCCGGTTCCGGTAAGACACGTGTGATCACTACTAAAATCGCTTGGCTCATTTCAGAGCTCAACTATAATCCTTCCTCTATTCTGGCTGTGACGTTCACAAAGAAAGCTGCAAACGAGATGAAGGAACGTGCGGTCAATCTTGAACCCAGGGCTTCCTATTCGCAGATCAGGACGTTCCACTCTTTTGGCGCATATTTTCTAAGAATGTATGCGGAAGATGCCGGCATCGGACTTGAAAGCAATTTCACGGTCTACGATGACGACGACATGGTTACGCTTATCACAAAGGCAATGCCGGCCCTCACAAAAAAAGACGCAAGCCACTATGCCCATTCCATTTCACTTGCAAAGGACTACTGCCTAAAACCTGACAGCCTTGAGCTTGCTGCAATCGACGACAATCCTATTTTTCCGGAAGTCTATGATGCCTATGAAAAGCGCCTGAGGTCCACAGGCAACGTTGATTTTGGCGACTTGATCATGCTTCCTTATCTCATACTCAAGAACAACGCACTCATACGCACAAGCATCCGCAGCCGTTACAAGGTTATCATGGTGGATGAATATCAGGACTCCAATGTGGCTCAGTTCAAGTTGCTTCAGCAGCTGTCGGGGTATGCCAACGAAGGGGACAGCAAAGCCTATGTCTGCGTTGTAGGTGATGACGACCAGTCCATCTATAAGTTCCGTGGAGCCGAGGTTCAGAACATACTTAACTTCAAGGATCAGTTTGACGGAACTAAAATCGTGCGCCTTGAGACAAACTATCGTTCCACCAGCGAGATCCTCGACTGCGCCGCCAGTGTCGTAAGGAACAACGAAGGTCGTCTTGGCAAGGAACTGGTTGCCGCTCGTGGAAAAGGAAAGAAGCCGGCCCTTGTTTTCCTGCCCACCCAGGATGATGAAACCGAGTTCTGCTACAGTCTCATTGAGCAGGCCTATGAGGCAGGCATTCCATATAGTGACTGGGCCATCCTCTACAGGACCAACGCACAGTCTCTGGGCTTTGAAACGGAATTCCTTCACCGCAAGATTCCATACCAGGTGGTCGGTTCCCTTAAGTTCTATGAACGCGAAGAAGTAAAGGACAGTATCGCATGGCTTTCCTTTGTCCTTAATCCACGCGATGAGATTTCATTCCGCCGCATTGTAAACAAGCCTGTGCGTGGCGTCGGCAACAAGACCCAGGACAACATAGTCGAGGCAGGCAATGGAAGGTCTCTTCTTGATGCCATCGCTGATGTAAAGCTTTCAAAAAAAGCAAAGGAAGGCACAGACAGTTTTGTGGCCCTTGTCCAGAAGTTTGATTCCATGCTGCCTGATGTTCCGGTCTCATCAGAAGCCCAGACTCTTGCGGAACAGGCAATAAAGCCGGAGGATGATTCAAAGGTTACCCTTGAACGCAAGCTGTCGGAATTTGTACAGGCCGTGGTCACCGAAAGCGGCCTCGAGGAATTCCACAAGGAGCAGGATGAAGTCACCGGCAGCCAGAAAGTCGCCAACCTTGAGGAACTTGTGAACAGCGCGGTCCTCTATCCATGTACAAAGCAGGGTCTGGTGGACTTCCTTGACCACATAAATCTCGACAGGACTCTTGATGCCGCCGACGAAGCTTCGGGTGATACGGACAGGGTGACATTGATAACCTTGCATAATACAAAAGGTCTTGAGTTTCCTCGCGTAATCATCACCGGCCTTGAGTCTGGCATTTTTCCTCGCGACGGAAAGACGGAATCGGAACTTGAGGAAGAAAGAAGGCTTTTCTATGTAGGTATTACCCGTGCAAAGGATGAACTCTATTTCACCAACTGCGGAATAAGACGACTTTATGGAAAGACCAATTCCATGATGCCAAGTCCGTTCCTTTCTGAGCTGGGAGAAGGCAATGTGCGCATCCTTGGCCAGAAGCCAGCAAGTTTCAGTTCAGGCGGAACCGCAAGGGATCCTATCGAAAGCAAATACTGCCGTGGTGCCAACGTATATCATGATGACTGGGGGTACGGAGTCATCGTAAGGACAGACCATAGCGATGAAGGCGAATATGTGGTCACCGTGAATTTTGATACAGGCGGATACAAGAAATTCCTTCCAAAATATCAGAAGTCATCCCTATTGATTGTTGAATAGAGATTGGTTCAGTTGGCTATGATGTCCAGCTCATCGTCTTTCTGTTTTCCTTCTATATAGATGATGATTCCGTTGGGAAGGCATGCGGCCCACTGGTTTGGTCCGTTAATCTTTCCGGACTCGACGCAGATCTTGTTGTCGCATGGGGAATCCTCAAACCAAGCTTCTCCGTTGGAAACGATGATGCGGGATTTTCCTATGAGACCTGTGAATTCAAGATCCAGTTCCTTTTCCAGTGAATAGGCATATTTTTCTCCCTGGATCTGAACTATGAGTGTCCTGCTGTCAGACTTTCCCGAAAGTATTTTAGTTACGGAAAAAGCAAGTACTGCCGCAAAGATGAGGAAAATGAAAAAGTCAAGGAATCTGACTTTGAGCTTCATTTCTCCATTCTAGCAAAATTTCCTGATTTTCACTACAATAGGTTCCATGAACAAAATCGAGTTTTTGGCTGACGAAATTTTCAAGCGCTACGGAAACATCAAGAGAGCTCGCGGACCATTCCTTTACACTGCAAGCAGGACACGTCTAACGGACCTTTACCAGGAAGGCGGACGTGCCATCCTTGGCTGGGGCGGGGGAAGTGCCTTTACGATGCTTAAGAACGCACTGGACCGTGGTGCCACAGGAAGCTACAGAACCGATTTTACATACCGTCTTGAAAAGGCAGTGAACGATCTTTTCCTAGGCGACCATCGCAAGATCTATGTTTTTGCTTCAAAGGCGGACGCTGTTTCTGCCGGCATAATGGTGGACAAGGAACATACCAGTGTTTTCCATCCATGGCATCAGACGGAAATCAACTGGAACACCGTTGAAAGCATTGTCATTGAGCCACCTCTTCCGTGGACTTCAAACATCTTCATCCTTGCGGTAAAGGATACTGAAGCCAACCTTGCAAAGATGTCTGATTCCGTAAAAAGACAGATCCGTCTTGCCTCTCCAATGGAAGCTGCGGTCACACGTTCCATATACAATCTGATCTCGGCGCTCCAGACAAGACAGGAGAAGGATTGGTTCATCTATGATTCCGTCATAACCGCCTACTGGGAACGCAAGGGACCTTATCTTTTCCCAAAGATTCCGATGGACAGATACGATGATTTCGTTCTCCACTGTCTTGATAACGGAATAGTCATCAGCCCTGTCTATGAGAATCCAAGCATCGTGCCTTTCGGTGCCGACCGTGGTGTCTTTGCCGTTCTCAAGAAAAATCCTTTTCCTTCCGAAAATTAAGGAAGGAGATTAATTAGCGAATGCCTCAGACAGAACTTATCCTTTATATAATCAAACTCGTCCTTGGCGGTATTGCTGCCTTTGCTGCCATCCTTTTGTGGAGCAAGACAGGTGAAGCTGCCTGGATGTGCATAATTGCAGCCATTGTCATCGGTTACGCCGGAACGGTCTACAGCCTTCTTGTGGAAATGGGCATACTGTCGGTGGACAGACTCAAGGTAGGCAGCCTACCTCTAACATCACTCATCTTTGCGGTTGTTCCTCCTGTATTCTATATACTTGGTTTTGGAATAATGATTTCAAACGCAAACTCAGGCAAGTAAGGAAACTTGCATTTTCACTTATTTGTATTAAAATTTCTGTATAAGCATTTTCCATTAAGGAGGTTTATGATGGGAAAGAAAGATACCAACGTTATTGCGGGGCTTATCCTTACACTTGCTGTGGGATGTATGCTTGCCATCAGCGGAATCTACGCATTGCAGGGAAAAGCTGCAGGTGATCTTGCTGTAAAAGGACTTAAGGCTATTTTTGACGGAAATGTAGAAGGCGTCATCATTACAGTATTCGGTGTTGTTGAACTTCTTGCAGGTATTTTCATTGTCCTCAAGTGCTTCATCGGTGACAGGATGGGTTCCTTTGGAAACATCCTTTCTCTTATCGTTCTGATTGTATGGGTTGTAGTAATTGTCCTTGCTGATATCGTAAACGGAATCGGCAAGCCTAACTTCCTTGCATGGCTTCTCCAGTTCTCTAAGGATCTGATCATTTTTGGAGCAATCTGGATCTGCTGCCGTTAATCGGAAAAAACGAAAGGGGTGTCCCAAAAGTATGTGGCGTAGCGCTCATTGAGCTTGTCGATATGACTGCTACTCTATTAGTGGTGGTTTCGACCAGCTCAACCACCCTAAATCATACTTATTGGACATCCTTTTTTTATAGCGCGAATGGCTGTCCTGAAATCCTTGGTTTAAGCTCTTCGTACCAGTATTTGTCTTCTATGGTGCTTTTCCCCGCTGTGTGACCTATCTTGCGGTCCGCCCTGACCTTTTCACCGTGAAAGTCGCTGCCTGCCGTGACTATCATGCCAAGTTTCTTTGCCATTTCTTCGAGTCTGTAGGCTTCTGCTACGCGGATGCCCGGATGCCATGCTTCAAGTCCTTCTACGCCGGTGGACTGGATTTCTATTATCTTGTCTTCGATTTTGCCCCACGAAATGTACATGGAAAGAGGATGTGCCTGGACCGGTATTCCGCCTGAGGTTTTGATAGCCTTTACTGCATCCTCAAGCTGGAGTCCTGTCTTTTCTATGTAGCATGGTCTTCCTTTGGCAAAGTAGCGGTCAAAAGCCTGCTGTCTTACCTTTATTATTCCTTTTTCGATCATGAGGGAAGCAAAGTGTGGGCGGCCTATGGTTTTTGTTCCGGCTGATTCAACAACCTCGTCATAGGAAATATCGACACCCTGTTCCTGAAGCTTTGCCGCCATTTTCTTGTTGCGGTTGTCCCTTTCCTGCCTTAGGAAATCTATGGCCGATTTGAGTTCCGGAGAAGCTGTCTTTAGTCCCATTCCTAAAAGATGGAATTCCCCTGTAGGCCATTCAATGGAAAGTTCTATAGACGGAATGAATTCCAGCTCAAGTTCCCTGGCTTTGGCCTGGGCTTCCAACAACCCGTCAACTGTATCGTGATCTGAAAGAGCAATGGCTTTGATTTTTTTACTATGTGCGTATTCCATAAGCTGGGCGGGTGTATAGGTTCCGTCTGAAGCTGTGGAATGGGTATGCAAATCTATCATCGTTTTCCTTGTGTGCAGAATGAAATTTGTCTAAAAAATGGTAATTTTTTCTTTATTGTAGCATAATATCATATGTTGTGATATAATAATGAGACCGATATTGGATTTTTTACAACCAAAGGGGAATTGACTATGCCAAAGACAGTTCAATTTACAAAAGGCTCCATCATCTTTTTTGAAGGTGATAAAGACGAAAACATCTATATTCTCCAGTCAGGCGCAATCGCTTTGAGAAGCAGGGACCTTGAAACAGGTGCCCAGGTTTCAGAGCAGGTTCACATCGGTGAATTCTTTGGCGTTAAGTCGGCTTTGGCACATATGCCTAGCCTTGTCACAGCAAGTGTTCTTGTTGATTCCGTGGTTGTATCAATGTCAGTCTATGAATTTGAGAAGCTTTTCAGCTCAAAGCAGGCAATTACAGAAAAAATGCTCAGAGTTTTCTCAAAGTCTCTCCGTGATATCCATAAAAAGACAGAGGAATTCCTTAAGAGCGGTTTTGTTGCAATTTCTCCAGAAGTCGGAATGCTTACAGTCGCACGGGCTTTCTACAACGATGAACAGTTCAGAAGCTGTGTAGGTGTCCTCGAGAAGCTTTGCCAGATCAATCCTAATCCTTCAAACAAGGCGGAAATCGAAAAGCTCTATAGGGATGCAAAGAATCGTGCCGCAAGAGAATCAAGCGGACGCAATGCTTTCAATAATGATTCCGCAGTGCCTACTTCAGGTCTTGCCGTAAACCAGTTCTCTCTTCCTGCATTCGATCGTTTTACAAAGAAGTACCAGCGTGGCGATGTAATCATCAGCGAATTTGAGCCTGGTGAGACATTCTATCTCATCAAGTACGGTGAGGTTCAGATCACAAAATGCATCAAGGACCAGAACAAGAGCCTTGATATCCTTACAAGCGGTTCTTTCTTTGGTGAAATGGCAATCCTTGACAACAGCCAGCGCAGCGCTTCATGTGTTGCACGTACTGATGTTGTCTGTCTTGAATTCAACAAGGCAAACTTCAAGGCTTTGGTTCTCAGCAATCCACAGATTGTCATGAACCTTCTTAAGATTTTCACAAAGCGTATTTATGACCAGTACAGACAGTTCAAGATCATCCTCATCAAGGATGTTCCTGTCCGTGTATGTGACATATTCCTTATGTACGATGAGCTTCAGGGTACGGCTACAAGAAGTGAAGATGACAATCCTAAGCGCAAGTTCAGCATTACAGTCAACGACATCGCAAGCTGGGGTGCTCTTTCGCAGCAGGTTGCACATGAAGAACTTTCAAAGCTTGTGGACAGAGGCAAGATCGAGATTTTTGACGGATATATCGTGGTCAAGAACATCCACGACATGCGCCGTATCGTAGACAACTACTACATGAAGATAGAGGCCCTCAACAAGTCCAGCCAGCAGTAGTTGCATAAATCAGCAAAAAATTGCAAACTGTGCAAGTAAATTAATCTGCCAACTTAGCTCACCTGGTAGAGCAGTTCCCTCGTAAAGAACAGGTACTCGGTTCAAGTCCGGGAGTTGGCTTAAGGCTTTCATGAAAATGAAGGCCTTTTTTTATTTCTAGGAAATCTACAAAAGAAGAACCGAGTAGCGTAGCGAACGCCGAGCAGGTGCGAGGAAGAGGCGGCAAGGATGCCGCCGGCAGAGAGCGGAGACGCCCGGAAGGAGCAGACAGGAGGTCTGGGACTGGAGGGGGCGTTCGAGTCTGTCAGTTGGCTAATAGAGCCTCCGTAGAAATATGGAGGCTTAAATTTTTAAAGGGATAAAGGGAAAAAAACACTCGAACTGTCTAGCCTAGGATGGTAGCAGGTGCGTGCCATCCTAGGGCGCCGAGCAGACGCCTATTTTTTCCAGAAGCTTGGCGACAGGAAAACGAACATGGTGAAAAGCTCAAGACGGCCGGCAAGCATGACAAAGCAGTAGAACCATTTTACCGGTGCCGCAAGCCATCCGTAATTGCATGCAGGTCCAAGAGCTCCAAAGCCAGGACCGACATTTCCGATCATCGAAGCCGCACCAGTGAAAGATGTAAGCAGATCCATGCCAAAGAGCGTTCCGTAGAAAGTCGTAGCGATGAGAAGAATGAAGAACATGGCAAAGAATGCAGCTACCGTTGTGAGGACATCTTTTCTTGCATTCTGCTGGTTCAGGCGGACAGAGAAAATTCCGTGTGGATGGATAAGCTTCTGGATTTCATTCTTGAATACCTTGTAGAAAAGCACCCAGCGCACAACCTTGACTCCACCCGATGTGGATCCTGAACTTCCTCCGATAAAAAGAAGCATGAACACTATTGCCTGGCTTGCCGGCGACCAGAGCGTAAAGTCGCTTGTGGCAAATCCTGTCGTGCTTGAGATTGTCGCAACCTGGAAAGAAGAAAATCTGAGGGAATTGAAGAAACCTCCAAACTGTCCTTTCTCAAGGATTGTCATGATCAATATGGCCACGATGTTCAGGGCAAGATAGGCCTTGAGTTCTGAATTGTTCTTGAGCTCTGAGAACTGGCGCGCAAAAATATAGAAATAAAGGGAGAAGTTGATTCCCGACAGGAACATGAAAGTAAAGCATATCCAGTCTATGGCCGCACTGTTGTATGATGCGATGCTTGCGTTGCGTGTTGAAAATCCGCCGGTACCAAGGGTCGAGAAGGCATGGCTCAATGCGTCGATGAAATCCATTCCGGCAAGCTTCAAAAGCAATGCTTCGAGAAGTGTCATGCCAAGGTAGATGAACCAGAGAATTTTTGCGGTTGTAGTGATCCTTGGAGTGAACTTTCCTTTTTCGGGGCCTGTGGTTTCCGCCTTGATGAGCTGGAATCCACCTATGCCAAGGATTGGCAGGAGAGCGACTGTAAGTGCCACGATTCCCATGCCTCCAAGCCAGTGGGTGAGGCAACGCCACATGTTTATGCTGCGTGGAAGTGTCTCTATTTCCGAGAGTATTGTGGCTCCCGTTGTCGTGAATCCGGATACGCTTTCAAATACTGCGTCGATGATGTTTGGTATGGCTCCGCTTGCATATAGAGGAACCGCTCCAAAAAGACTTGCGCCGATCCATGCTACGGCAACAACGACGAAGCTAGCCCTTACTGTAAGCTTTGCCTTCTGCTTGTTCTTCAAAAAAAGAAAAAGAATTCCAAGGACAGAACTGATGGTCATTGGCAGCAGAAATGAAGGAAGTACATCGTATTCACCGCAATACACAGCCGTGGCTACCGGAATGGAAAACGAAAGTCCGACTATGGCGATGATAAGGAAAAGAACTTTTATTACTGTGAATGTTACGTTTGACTTGTATTTCATTTGCTGAACTTTTCCAGTACCTTTTTATTTCCTGTCTTTTCAATGATGACAAGATGGTCTCCTGCTGTAAGGGTTGTGTTTCCCTGTGGCAGTTCATAGCTTTTGCTTCCTGGCTTTTTGATGAGCAGCACCAGATACTGGCCAGGATTTGCGATGTCCTTGAGCTGCTTTCCTGCAAATTTGCTTGTCGGTGAAAGATCACATTCAACGATCTCAAATTCACCGTTGGATACTGTATGGATTCCGGTTACGCTCTTTCCGTGCAGGTGGCTGATGATGGAATCTACCAGAGTGTCGCGCATAGGAATTGCGACTTCAATTCCCAGCTTTCTTGCGATGTTTCCATACTGGGCCTGATTTACGAGAACGATGGATTTCTCGACGCCAAGGGATTCAAGGTATGCCGAGATGACCATGTTGAGCTCATGGTTGTGGGTTGCGCAGATGAGCAGATTGCATTTGTCCAGCCTTTCTTCTTCGATGATGTTGTCATCAGTGATGTCAGCATGGACAACATTTGCCGTCGGGAATTTGCTTTTTGCAGCCTCGCAAAGCTCAAGGTCTGTGTCGATGATTGTGACCGACTGACTTGATTTTCTTTCCTTTCCAAAGAGTCGGGAAATCACGGAATTCTTGTCCTTCTCTATGATACGTTCGGCTACTATTGTTCCGACTCTGCCGATTCCGCATAGACAGATTTTCTTGATTACGTCGATCTGGATTCCGCAAAGGTCAACAAGGTCGGCAACGTTTTCACGGGCTGTGATTATTCCGATTCTGTCTCCCGCGTGAAGGATTGTTTCTCCGCTTGGAAGGGCGCTTATCATGTTGTCTGTTTCAGGATCCTTTGTCTCCTGATATACAACAAGGAATTTTTTGTCTGTAAGGTTGCGTATGTTCTTGAGGGCTGTTCCGTCAAGTCTGCTGTCCTTTTCAACCTGGAGTGAAGTTACTTCGTATTCTCCGTTGTCGCCAAAATCAACGATGTCGCTGATGGCACCATGCTCAACAGCCTTTACGATTGCTTCGGCTGCCTCGACATCCGGGTGGACCATGTAGTCGATTCCGTATAGTGGACGGTGGTTGTTACCTTTGAAAGTGTCCGCGTGATGTTCCGCTGCGACATTTGTATTTACATAGTATGCATAGTTTCTTACACGAGCGATCTTAAGGATATTTGGATAGACCGCATCGACAAGGGAACATGTGATCATGTTGACCTCATCATTGTCTGTTACGCAAACAAGGGCGTCCTGTTTTGCAATGCCGTGGTCCTCAAGATTATCCAGGTTGTTTCCATCAACTGCAAACACATCGCAGTCAAGCTGGCCTTTTACGTTTTCAACTGTTTCCTCGTTGTTGTCGATGATTGTTACAATGTTTTTTTCATTGAGCAGTCTTTTTGCAAGCTGGACACCTGTAAAACCTGCCCCGATAATCATAATATTCATTTGCTTCAATTATATCATTTTTATTTGCCTATTTCATCAAATATTCCTATATTCTATTAATATGAAATTTCTACATACAAGCGACTGGCATCTGGGAAAAGTGGTCTATGAGCATTCCCTTTTGGAAGACCAGAAGCATTTCTTGAATCAGATAATAGAGGAACTTTCCCAGGCGGAATCCAAGGATGCTGCCTACGATGCGCTTATTGTCGCAGGAGATGTCTATGACAAGGCCATTGCTTCTCCGGAGGCAGTAAGGCTTTTCAGCGATTTTCTTGCCCAGATGCATGAAAAATTCCCAAAGCTTGAAATGTTCTTTTCATCGGGCAACCATGACAGTGCCACACGACTCAGTTTTGCTTCTCCGATCCTTCATTCCCAGAATATCCATCTTGCGACCGAAGCCTCTGAATGCGACAGGGGAATCCTGGTCGGTGAAGGAGAAAATGCTGCCCTTGTGTATCAGATTCCATTTTTGCAGATGGGGGCTCTTTCTGCTGAAGACGGAACAGTACTCAGACATCAGGACGAGCTTGTTGCCGAGGCCTGCAGAAGGATAAAGACCGCCCATAAAGGAAAGAAAATGCCATGTGTGGTTTCAGCCCATGTTTTTGCCGGCAGCGCAACCTTGAGCGGTGGGGAACATAATTTTGTAGGCACGGCGGAACAGATAGACGCAAAGCATTTCAAGAACTTTGACTATACGGCCCTAGGTCATATACACGGAAAGCAGAAAGTCGGGGGAGAAAACATCAGGTACTGCGGTTCGCCTCTGGCATACAACTTTGGCGAGAAGCCGGACAAGGTGATGCTTTCTGTAAACGTCTCAAAGGATGGCATCGAAGTAAAGGAGATTGAAATTTCTCCGCTCCATAAAGTTTCAAGGATAGAAGGAACCTACGAGGATTTCATTTCCGGAGATTACAATGATTACCGAGATGATTATCTTGAGCTTATATGTACGGACAACCTGGTCCATGAGAATCCTCTTGAAAATCTCAGGAACAGATTTCCCAATCTTCTTTCATTCCGTGTTGTGCGCAGTGAGGCCACGGGACAGAACATGGCAATGGCGGAACGACGAAAGGCATTGGAGAACATAGCTTCCGGCGACTATGGAAAACTTTTCAAGCTTTTCATTGATGATGTCTACCGTGAGAAAATAGATGAGGTTGATCCAGATCTTCTGAAAGAGGAACAGAAGATTTTTACAAAGACTGCAAAGAGCGCAGAGGCAGGTGAAGAATGAAGCCATTGTTCATAAAGATGAAAAACATAGGTCCTTTTGTAGATGAGGAACTGGACTTTACTTGCCTTGATGAAGTCTTTCTCCTGTGCGGTGATACCGGAGCCGGAAAGACAACTATTTTCGATGCCATGACTTTTGCCCTCTACGGTGAATTTCTTGGAGCAAGAAAAAACAAGTCCAAGGATTTCCGTTCCCAGTATGCAAAGGATGGTGAAGAGTCCTTTGTGGAACTTGAATTTTCTTCCTGCGGTGAAAAGTTCCGTGTGAGAAGAACCCTTCCATACAATTACATCAACCGCAACGGAAAACTGTCCCAGAAGGATTCGGAAGTTTCCCTGGAACAGTGGAATAGCAACGCTGACTGTTATGAATTCTTTAATGGCGGAAAAAATGAGATAAAGGCAAGGCTTGAAGAAATCATAGGCCTTCGTGCCGAGGAATTCTCAAAGATTGTTATTCTTCCCCAAGGTGAATTCTCTGAATTTCTTAGGGCGAATTCCAATGCAAAGCAGGAGATGCTCAGGAAGCTTTTTCCTGTAGATTTCTATCAGACCATCGTGGAAAAAATAAAGGCAGAGAATGATGAGCTTCAAGGAGATATAAAGGTTCTTGAAGGTTCCATGAAGGAGCTTTCCAAGGATGTGGACTTCAACAATGCGGAAGAAAAAATAGAAAGTCTTTCCGTTGATTATGAGAAAAGCAAAAAGCTCTTGGACAAACTCCATAAAGAAAAGGAAGAACTTGCCACAGACCTTGCGAAACTTGAGTCGGAACTTAAGCTTGCGGCCGAGCTCGAAGATTCTGCCGCTGAATTGAAAGCCCTTGAGAAAAAATCAGCATCCATGGAGCAGCTGGGAGAAAGGCTTGCTCTTGCCGATGAGGCGGAACTTCTTTCACCTTTTGTCGAAGGAAAGAACACTCGTCTGGAGGAAGAGAAGAGTGCAAACTTGTATCTTGAGGAAAGCAAGGTAAATCTTGATAATGCCCAGAAACTTCTTGATTCCCTTAAGAAAAAAAGCGGTGAAAATGAAAAGACCGAAAAACAGCTGCAGGAAAACAGAGTCCTTCTGAAAGTATATGAGGACAGCCTTGAGTCTGCGGAAAAGTATGCCAAGGAACTGGAGCACCTTGATTCAGTAAAGAAGAAACTAAAGGAAGTCATGGCTTTCCTTGAAAAAGAATCCAAAGCCGCAAAAAGCAATGAAGACAAACTCAGATCAATGGCAGAATCTGTGGGCATCACTTGCGGAGACCTTGAACCAGGAGAAATATGCAGGCTTGTTTCCGACAGCTTGTCCCGTTGCAAAGAAAAATCTCTTGAAGCTGCACGTCTTTACAGTTCCGCACAGGAATTTGAATCTGTGGCTAAAGAAATCAAGTCCTCAGAGGCGGAACTTCAACAGCTGATGTTGCAAAAGGAAGAACGCACAAAGCAGATCGAGGACATGGAAAAGCTCCTTGCTGAATATAGAAAGAATAGAGAGGACCAGCTGGCAAACAATACCGCCTGTTCCCTTGTTTCTTTGCTTAAACCTGGATGTCCTTGTCCTGTCTGCGGTTCCACTGAGCATCCGTCTCCTGCAAAGGCTTCTGGAGAATATCTGGATTTTGATGAAAAGATAAGGGTCACGGAAAAATCCATTGAATCTGAAACCGAACTTCGTTCCCTCTGTGCGGAAAAAATCGCCGGCGGAAAGAAGGTGCTTGAAAAGTATGCCGTTGATTTCGAGAAGCTCAAGAAAGATTGTGGATCTATTTCTTCTGAGGATGCCTTCAAGGAGGCTTCTGCAGTAAAAGAGAAAATGTATGCCCTTCAGAATGCTACGGAAGTCTGTGACGATCTTCTTAAGAAGATAGATTCTTCGAGCAAAAAAATAGCGGAACTCAAGGATGAGTCAAGCAGACTGGAGTCAGAATGTGCTTCCGTTGAAGCGACTCTTGAGATTCTTGAATCGCAGGTAAAGAAGTCAGGAGGCAGCAGTACCGATCCTGAAAAGATAAGGTCGGATATTGATGGACTGAAAGAAAACATAGATCTTCAGGCAAGGGAAGTGGAGTCATTCCGCCGTGAATATGAGGCGGCCGACAGAGGCTTTGTGAATTCCAAGGCACGACTTGAGGAAGCTGAGAATGGTCTTGAAACCGCAAAAATTAATGCAAGGACTTCAGTGGCTTCCTTTGAAAAGAAGCTTGCTGAATCAAAATTTGAAAGTGAGAAGGAAGTAGAGAATTGTCTTATTGATAGGGATGAGAAACTTGAGCTTAAGGAAGAACTTAAGGACTATCATGATGAAGTATCAAGACTCAAGGCAAGCATTGAAGTTCTCTCTGAAAAGGTCACTGAGAAGTCTTCCGTCCTTCAGAAGAAAGTCATGGCCCTTGAATCTGAGATGGAGACAAAGGAAAAAACAATATCCACTGCTTCTGACGATATGGAAAGAATCCTTTCCGAAAAGAAAAACATGGAAAAGGTTTATGACCAGTACAGGAAATATGCCGACAGGTATGGAAAACTTGCTGCAAAGGGTGCTCCTCTAGCGGCCTTGTACAAGGATCTTTCCGGAAACAATCCGTCAAAGGTTCAGTTTGAGACCTGGTTCCTGGGACTTTATTTTGATGATGTGGTCACATGTGCCAGCCGCCATCTTCTTAGGATTTCTGGTGACCGCTATGAATTCAAGATGGATACGGAAAAAACAGGCGGAAATTCCTACCACGGCCTTGATCTGGTGGTCCACGACTATAGGACCAATCAGGACAGAGATACGGCTACCTTAAGTGGCGGTGAGACTTTCATGGCTTCCATAAGCCTTGCTCTCGGATTGACGGAAGTGGTGCAGAAGTCCAGCCGTCTTGATTCCCTGTTCATCGACGAGGGATTTGGTTCCCTGGACAAGGAAAGCCTTGAGATGGCAGTCGGAGTCCTTCAGGATATAGGTACATCAAGGACTGTCGGTGTCATTTCCCATGTGGAAGAAATGCTCGGTGCGATTCCATGCCATGTGGAAGTGAAAAAAACTGCCCGGGGATCCCATATTTCCGCATGTTGACCATATTGTAAAATTCGGAAATGAATGTGGAAATGTGGAAAATTTTGCTTTGCAAAATACTTAAAAAAGTTTAGTATTACTTAAGTTAAAGTCGCGGAATGGCGGCTCAAAAAATGTAAGGGGTTATAGTATGGAATACAAAATTACTAACGCTTATTGTAAACGTGTTTGGGATGATCTTAGCGCTCGTTACGCAGATCAGGGTCACTTCCTCCAGGCTGCAGGTCTCGTTCTTCAGACAATTTCACCTGTAGTAGACAAGATGCCAGAACTTGAAAAGACAGCTGTTCTTGAAAGACTTACAGAACCAGAAAGAATCATCATGTTCCGTGTGCCTTGGACAGATGACAAGGGTGTACCACACGTAAACCGCGGTTACCGCGTTCAGTTCAACAGCGCAATCGGACCTTACAAGGGAGGCCTCCGCTTCTCTCCAGAAGTAGGTCTCGACGTTCTCAAGTTCCTCGGATTTGAACAGATCCTCAAGAACTCTCTTACAACACTCCCAATGGGTGGCGGAAAGGGTGGTTCAGACTTTGACGCTCACGGAAAATCAGAAGGCGAAGTTATGCGCTTCTGCCAGTCATTCATGACAGAACTTTATCGCCATATCGGTGCTGACACAGACGTTCCAGCTGGAGACAAGGGTGTTGGTGGACGCGAAGTAGCTTGGATGTTCGGTCAGTACAAGAGAATCGCAAACGTATGGACAGGTGTTCTTACAGGTAAGGGACTTGACTTCGGTGGTTCTTTGATCCGTCCAGAAGCTACAGGTTACGGTCTCATCTACTTTGCAGAATGTATGCTCGCAAAGATGGGAACAGACTTCAAAGGAAAGACATGTCTCGTTTCTGGTAAGGGTAACGTTGCTCAGTACGCAACAGAAAAGATCAACCAGCTCGGTGGTAAGGTTATCACACTTTCTGACTCATCTGGATACATCCTTGATGAAGACGGAATCGATGCTGAAAAGCTCGCATACATCACAGAACTTGCAAACACAAAGGCACGTATCTCTGAATACGTTAAGAAGTACCCAACAGCAAAGTTCTTTGCTGGAGAAAAGCCATGGGGAGTTAAGGCAGACTATGCATTCCCTTGTGCTACACAGGATGAAATCTACGAAGAAGATGCAAAGAAGCTCGTAGCAAACGGCATCAAGCTTGTTGCTGAAGGTGCTAACATGCCAACACGTGCAGAAGCTATCGCTTACCTCCAGGCTAACGGTGTACGCTTCGCTCCTGGTAAGGCAGCTAACGCTGGTGGTGTTGCAGTTTCTGGTCTCGAAATGTCTCAGAACAGCGAACGCCTCTCATGGACACGCGAAGAAGTTGATGCAAAGCTCAAGAACATCATGACACAGATCCACGACAACGCATGGAACACAGCTAAGGAATTCGCAACAGAAGGCGACTACGTTTCTGGTGCAAACATCTACGGCTTCTTGAAGGTAGCAAGAGCCATGATGGCACAGGGGCTCTGTTAATAGAGTTTTTCCGTCGAGTCTGCGTTAAGCCGAGCCGCCTTATGCGAGGTAGCAGACTCGAGAGAAAACTGCCTGCAGTTTTCTCCATGGCACAGGGCCTCTGCTAATCGGCGAAAGCATTGCCGAATAGAGGCCGATACCTGGCGTAACTTTCGCCGCACGAATTGCCA
This sequence comes from Candidatus Treponema equi, assembly GCA_018064785.1. Classification (GTDB taxonomy): domain Bacteria; phylum Spirochaetota; class Spirochaetia; order Treponematales; family Treponemataceae; genus Treponema_D; species Treponema_D equi. The sequence continues at coordinate 11,847 of JAGHUO010000026.1, read as the reverse complement.
TGCAATTCGTGTATAGGCTGCATAGTTATGTTGGGCAATCTAGCCATAAAAAAAGCGGTTAAGGTTATCCTTAGCCGCTTTTCTATTTTAAATCAGTTGTGTTTTTTTTATTTCAAAACCCAGCTGCCGCCTACGCAGAAAACATTTTTCAGTTCTTTGTAGCTTCCGTAGTTTTCTTTGTTTATTCCGCCTGTAGGCATGAATTTTACCATAGGGAATGGGCCGCTCAGTGCCTTGAGCATTTTTGTTCCGCCCATGGCTTCTGCCGGAAAGAATTTAAGATATGCAAGACCGTAGGAAAGGGCAACCTCGATATCGCTTGGAGTTGCGACGCCTGGAAAAACCGGCATGTTGTTTTCAATACACCACTGAACTGTCTTAGGGTTAAAGCCTGGAGAAACAACGAATTCCGCGCCGGCTTTCTTTGCCATTTCCGCTAGTTTTTCATTGAGCACCGTGCCTGCGCCTACCATCAGTTCCGGATATTTTTCTTTCACTGCCACTATGGCCTGGGATATCTTTTCGTAACCTGCGTCGCCTTCTGTTGTGCGATAGGTGATTTCTATGGCCTTAAGCCCCTTTGCTACAGCGTCGGCGGCGGTTTCAAGGGTTTTTTCCATTGTTTCTACAGTCACAACCGGAATCACTCCAGCCTCAGACATTTTTTCCGCAATTTCTTTGAACATACTTCAATTGTAGACCACTTGGATGATTTATGCCATATGATTTTCGAAATTGGAAACGTTATGAGAAATGTATCTTTAAACCAAAAAAATTAAAAAAAAAGTTTGACAACTGTAATCAACACGTGTATACTTAACGTGTTGAGCAAACGATTTTCCTTGTTTTAGGGGAATTCATGAACTAAACTTCTAGTTAGCAGGAAATTGTATGGAGAGAAACGTTTCAACAGTAACCATCGCAGACCTGGCTGACAGGCTTGGAGTTTCAAAATCCACTGTTTCCCGGGCGCTTAACTGCAAGGGACGTATCGGTGCTGATACAAGACGAAAGATTCTTGAGATGGCCGAATCCTGCAACTATATTCCCAATTCCATGGCGAAGGGGCTTGTCCTTAGAAAGACCTTCAACATCGGAGTTGTGATTCCACGGGATGCTGACAAGGGAGATGTTCCTTTCTTTCAGAACTGTCTTGTAGGAATCTCGGAAGCTGCCTACAAGCTGGATTACGATGTGGTTCTTGTGGTGCAGGGTGGCAACGACATCACGCCGCTTAGAAGGCTTGTCACAAACCGCAAGGTGGATGGAGTTGTCCTTACACGACTTGAGGAAAATGATGAGTCTGTAAGATATCTGAAAAAAGAGGGTATACCATTTATTGTTTTTGGTACTACTGAAGATGATGACATCTATCAGATAGACAGCGATCAGGTTTCTGGTTGTTTTGAGATGACCAGATTCATGATAGACAAAGGGTGCGGACATGTTGCCGTGCTTGGAGGAAACAAGAGCTACAGGGTGAATGCGTACCGTTTCAAGGGTTTTGAACAGGCATGCATTTCAAAGGGTGTGTCCCTGGATGACTGCAGAATATTCTGGGATATGGATGGACAGAAAGCTGTGGACATGGTTCTCCCTGACCTTATGAAGGAAAATCCTCAGTGTCTTGTCTGTATGGATGACACGATATGTGTCTATGTGCTCAAGTGGCTCAGACACAATGACTATGAAGTGCCTGCGGATATTCAGGTCATTTCATTCTATGACAACCAGGTGCTGGAGAACAACAGTCCGCCTGTGACGGCGTTGAATGTAAATGTATCCAGTTTTACAGGTGAAGCAAGCAGAATTCTTGCGGGTCTTATTGAAGGCAGGGAAGTGCCCAAAAAGACCACCGTGGAATATCAGCTTATGATAAGGGAATCATTCCGTTGATTGCGGTTTGAATATGATTTGGTAAACATTTTCAGCGCGGAATAAAAAAAAGTTCCGTTGTCTGAGTCTTCATTATCTAGGAGGATTTATATGAAGAAAGTTGTATTTGCAGCAGCTGCTATCGCTGCAGGTGTTCTTGCTTTGTCAGGATGTGCAAAGAAAGAAGGTGCTTCAGCAAAGAAGGCTGAAGAAAAGGTTGTTCTCACAGTATGGGAATCTCTCCAGGGACCAGATGAATTCATCAAGCAGGCTGGTGAAGCTTATACAAAGTCTCATCCAAATGTAGAAATCAAGTACGTAAATGTAGAACTTGGTGATGCTGCAGGTCAGATTGCCCTTGACGGACCAGCTGGAGTAGGACCGGATATCTTTGCTGCTCCACATGATAAGCTCGGTGAACTTGTAAACGGTGGACATGTTCTTCCAACAGTAAATGCTGATTCAGTTTCAAAGTCAGTTCTTGGTGCTTGTTCTGCTGCCCTCACATATCAGGGAAAGATGTACGGATATCCAATCTCTGCTGAAACATATGCTTTGTTCTACAACAAGGACCTCATTGCAGAAAAAGATGTTCCAAAGACATGGGAAGACCTCGCAAAGTGGACAAAGGAATTCAACGCAAACAACAGCGGAAAGCGCGGATTTGTAATGGATGTTGGTAACGGATACTACACAATCCTCTTCACAACAGCTGGTGGAAACCGCCTCTTTGGTGCATCAGGAACAGATACATCTTCTTCTTACCTTGCAACAGCAAACGCTGTAAAGGGTATGAAGGTGTTCCAGTCACTCAAGGACGCACTCAACGTTCCTGCTGCTGACCTTGATACAGGTAACTGTGACGCAGCATTCCAGGGCGGAAACGCAGCTATGCACATCACTGGACCATGGAACATCAAGAACTTCAAGGATGCTGGAATCAACTTTGGTGTAGCTCCAATCCCAGCTCTTCCTGGTGACAACAAGCCTGCAGCATCATTCTCAGGTACACGCGCAATGTTCGTATCTGCTTACTCAGATCATCCTGCAGAGGCAGCTGACTTTGCTCAGTTCCTCATCTCTTCTGCTATGCAGCAGCTCCGCTTTGACTTGACAGGTGCAATGCCATCAATCGATACACCAGTATCAAGCCCATATATCGGTGGCTTCCTCAAGCAGCTCGACTACGCATTCCCAATGCCTTCAATTCCAGAAATGGGTAAGTTCTGGGAAACAATGGGCAACACATCAAAGAACATCTGGGACGGTGCAGACGCACAGGCAGAACTTGATGCATGTGATGCAGCAATCATCGCAAAATAATTGCTGAGGAACCACGCTTTTGCGTGATTCCCAAAAAGGTAAAGATTGTCATAAAGGCAGTCTTTACCCGTTTCTCCTGTTGCTTAAGACAACTTACTGCTTTAAGCGACAGGAGATGCGCAAACGGTTACTCCAATGCGTGTTGGATGTAGTTAATTCTTTTTCTAGTTTGAGAGGTGTCTTATGCGGATGGAATCCGATGGAAGTTCAGCTAAGAAGATTCAAAGAACAGCCTGCTGTTTCATGGGGCTTTCACATCTTCTTTATCTCAAGCAGTATGCAAAGGGTGGGCTTTTTGCCGCCATCGAAGTACTGTTCCTTGTATACCTGCCTTCAGTTTGTAGAAAAGTCTATGAGCTCATAACTCTAGGTGATCCACAGCCAGATGTTCCGTTGAAGCTTAGAAGCAATTCTATGTTCATGCTTATAGACGGAATCCTCACTCTGTCCATCGTCGCAGTATTTGCCGCTCTTTACTTCATTTCGGTAAGAAGTGCGAACCGTGGTTACAGGGAATACACAAGAACAAAGAGATTCATGTCGCAGAAGACTTCTCTTGCAGAAATCGGAAGCAATGCATTTCCAATCTCCGGTCTTGCTCCATGTGTGATCATGCTTCTTGTGTTCGTTGTTGTTCCATTGCTGTTCAGCGTATGTGTTGCATTTACCAACTATTCCGCACCTGAGCACATCACTCCAAAAAACACAGTAGATTGGGTTGGATTTGACAATTTCAAGGCTCTTCTTTTTGGCGGAACAACATGGTCCAAGGGGTTTGCCCGCATCGCCATATGGACTCTTCTGTGGGCAGTTGCTTCTACTTTCACATGTTATTTCTGCGGCCTTCTTGTTGCAGTACATCTGTCAGAAAGTGGAGTAAGATTTTCTTCTGTGTTCCGCTTTATCTTCATCCTTCCATATGCAGTACCTTCGGTAATCACAATGATTCTCTGGAAGCACATGCTCAACGGAACTTTCGGTATCGTCAACAGGACACTTCAGGCCCTTGGAATCCTCCGTCTTGACCAGACAATTCCTTGGCTTGGAAACGCAAACCTTGCACAGCTCATGTGTGTCGTCATAAACCTCTGGGCAGGCTTTGGATATTTCATGATGCTTTCCATGGGTACAATGACAGCTATTCCAAAGGATATGTATGAAGCTGCAAAAATCGATGGTGCATCAAGCTTCCAGACTTTGAAGAGCATCACATTGCCTTTGGTCCTCTACCAGACAATGCCATTGATCATCATGAGCTTCACTCACAACATCAACAACTTTGGTATCATCTACTTCCTTACTGGCGGAAACCCAGTTGTAAAGGACAGTACAACAACCATGGCAGGCGGAACAGATATTCTTGTCACATGGATTTACAAGCTTACGATCACATTGCAGAAATACAACTATGCTTCGGTCATTGCGGTCCTCATCTTTGTTGTTCTCGCACCGTTTGCAATCTATCAGTTCAGAAACACAAAAGCTTTCAAGGAAGGTGAAGTATGAAATTACAGAAGTCAATCCATACATTGAATCTTACATTCTCATATCTGCTGTTCATCCTTATCTCACTGGTGGTTTTCTACCCGCTGGTATATGTAGTGTCGGCTGCATTTGCACCAGGCAACAGCATCGCAAACCTGAGCATCGTTCCATTTGGTGATGGCCACACATTCCGCGTTTTTGATGGCCTCAACATCAAGTTCGGTAATGGGTTTACCCTTGACCACTTCAAGTATCTTTTTACAAAGACTGACTACTGGATGTGGTTCAAGAACACTCTCTTTGTCGCTCTGTGGACAACAACTCTCACAGTTATCATTTCGGCATTGAGCGCTTACGTTTTCTCTCGTTTCCGCTTCATGTTCAAGCATACTCTCTTGATGAGCCTTCTTGTTCTTCAGATTTTCCCATCCTTTGTCGGAATGATCGCCATCTACGTAATCCTTATGCGTATCGGTGGACTTGATACACTCTGGGGTCTCGTCCTCATCTATGTATCAGGAAATATTCCTTACAACACATGGATGGTCAAAAGCTATATGGATACTGTCAGCAAGAACCTTGATGAGGCCGCTCGCATCGACGGTGCAAGCCACTTCAGAACTTTTGCCACTATCATTCTTCCTGTGACAAGACCAATCATCACATTCCTTGCGGTATCAAGCTTTACAGGTCCATGGATGGACTTCATCTTCCCAAAGATGATCCTGAGAAGCCCTGAAAAACAGACCCTCGCTCTTGGACTGTTCTCCTTTGTAACGGACAAGAAAAACGAGTTCACGAACTTTGCGGCTGGTGCTCTTGTAGTCGCCATTCCGTTTGTAATCTTCTTCCTGTTCACTCAGAAAGCCATGATGATGAGCATGTCTACGGCTGCTGTAAAAGAATAAGATGACTATGTAGTGCGCAGAAAAAATGCGCACTATTTTTAAGATGTCAATCAACACGTGTAAAAAAAATAAAAGGAACAAATATGACAGAATATAAATACGACAGTAAAAGTCTTTTCAGGGATGGCAGAAGATGGTTTCCTGTGATGGGTGAAATCCATTATTCACGCTATCCTGACTGCGACTGGAAAGAAGCTCTTCTTAAAATGAAGGAAGGCGGAATCGACATTGTGTCTTCATATGTGATCTGGATCCATCATGAAGAAATTGAAAATGAATTTGACTGGACAGGCTGGAGAAACCTTCGCAAGTTTGTTGAGACCATAAAGGAAGTTGGACTTACTATGGTGATTCGTATTGGACCATGGAGCCATGCAGAAGTTCGCCACGGTGGATTCCCGGACTGGCTTCTTGCAAAATGCCCTGATGCCCGTTCGACAAATGATGAAAAATATTTTGCGGAAGTCGAAAAATGGTATAAGGCCATCTATGATCAGGTTAAAGGTCTTTTTGTAAAGGACGGTGGTCCTATCATCGGTGTCCAGATTGAAAATGAATACGGACACTGCGGCGGTCTTTCAGGAGCTGAAGGTGAATCACACATGAAGCGTCTTGAAAAGATGGCACGTGAAATAGGCTTTGATGCACCGCTATACACAGCTACAGGTTGGGGTGGAGCAGTTACAGCCGGAATGCTCCCGGTCATGGGCGGTTACTGTGAAGCTCCTTGGGATCCACGCATCACTGAGATCGAGCCAAGCGGAAACTATGTGTTCACCCACGAAAGAAACGACCATGCGATCGGATGTGACTTTGGCATCGGAGAGACAATCACATTCGACATGACGAAATTTCCATACCTTACCGCAGAACTTGGTGGGGGACTTCAGGTAACACTCAAGCGTCGTCCTGTGGCACAGCCAAAGGATATCGGCGGAATGAGCCTTGCGAAAATGGGCGGCGGCTGCAATCTTCTTGGATATTACATGTATCACGGCGGCCAAAATCCTGAAGGCAAATTGACGACCCTGGAAGAAAACATTGCTACAGGTTCCCTTAATGACATGAGCATAAAGAACTATGACTTCCGTGCTCCACTTGGACAGTATGGCATGCCAAACGGAACCTACGGAGAAATTAAGCTTTATTCCATGTTCGTCCATGACTTTGGAGAGAAGTTTGCGGAAACAGATACATTCCTTCCTGAAAGCAATCCCGTAACTGCATCCAATTTTACCGATCTTCGAGAAAGCTGGAGATCATACAACTGCAAGTGCGGAAAGAAACGTGGATGGACTTTTGCCAGCAGCTTCCAGAGACGCAATAAAATGGCTGACCACAAGAACGTTGTTCTTGAGAATAAAGAATACAATGTGAAATTTCCTGCTGTGGATGTTCTTGACGGCGACTTCTTCTTTGTTCCGTTCAATATGAAAGTTGGGGGCAGTGAACTTGAGACTTCTCTTTGCACACCTCTTTGCAGACTGGACAACGGACGCAAAGCTTTTATTTTCTACAGCAATGCCCGTCCTGCAGGTGGAACCTTTGTAATGGCAAGCAATGTTGTTTCTTCAGATAAGGCCGATGGCGTCTACTATCAGTTTGTTGGAAAAGCAACAGGCGATGAGGACATTGTTACTTTGACAAGAGAAGATGCCCAGAATGCGCACAAGGTTGTTGTTGCAGACAGACAGTACATTCTCATCACAAAAAACGTCATGTACCAGGAAGTGAAGGACGGAAAGAATGTCCTTGATTTCCAGACCGATGGCGATGTGGACTTCAAGATCTATCCTGCCTTGGATAAGATTCCAGAAGGCTTTGAAAGAAAAGCTGATGAAAACGGTTTTGCCCTATACTCTAAAAAAGGAAATGCCAGAACAGCACCTTCTGTAGATTTTGAGTTGATTTCTGATGATGGAAAAACTGCGTCCTACAGAATCAAAATCGGCCCATGGGAAAACCTCGATGATGTGTTTGTGGATATTTCCTATACCGCCAATTGTGCCCGTCTTTTTGAAAATGGAAAACTCATAGATGACGCCATTTATTCCGGTGATGATTATCCATGGTCAATTGGACTTAAACGTTATGGCAAAGGAATGCATGAATTTGTTCTTGAGCTTGATTCACTTGAAAAGGATGCAAAAGTGTTCATTGAAAAATGGCCTGACTTTGGCAGCAGTTCCTCCTATAAAACTGTCAGGGAAATAAAAGCCAGACCTTTTGTAAATACGCAGGTGATTCTGTAGCATAATTTTATATTCTGCTTTGGACTGTTCGAGTACTCGGACAGTCCTTTTTTTTATGCTATAATATCCACTATGACAGACATTACACTTGCCAAGGATATGCTTGGTTTCATTGAAAAATCTCCAAGCTGTTTTCATGCAGTCTCAAATATCGCCGACGTTCTATCCGGCAATGGTTTTATTGAATTAAAAGAAAATGAAAAATGGAACATTGAGGATGGCTCTTCCTATTTCGTAAGACGGAACAATTCTTCAATCATTGCTTTCAGAATTCCGTCCAGAAAATATTCCAGATTCCTTATCTGTGCAAGCCACAGCGATTCTCCAAGTTTCAAGATAAAAGAAAATCCGGAGATAGTCGCTGGGCAGACCTATGTTAAGCTCAATGTAGAGAAGTATGGCGGAATGCTCTGTGCTCCATGGTTTGACAGACCACTTTCCGTCGCAGGCCGTCTTGTCTTAAAGAAAAGTTCCCCATTTAACCTTGAGGAAAAACTTGTAGCGGTCGATGAGGATCTTCTGATCATTCCAAATCTTGCAATCCATATGAACCGCAACGCAAACGAAGAATTCAGCTGCAATGTGCAGAACGACATGCTTCCTGTATTCTCATGCAACAAGGATGACAGGCTCATGGACTCTGTGGCAAAGGCTGCCGGTGTAGATCCTAAGGATGTGAAGGGAAGTGATCTTTTCCTTTATTGCCGTGACCGTGGAACTTTTGTAGGTGCCAACAAAGAAATGCTTTGCTCTCCAAGGCTTGATGACCTTGAATGTGTATGGACATCATTGCAGGGCTTCCTAGGCGGAACAAACGAAAATGCTGCCACTGTCTTCTGTGTCTTTGACAATGAAGAAGTCGGAAGCCTTACAAGACAGGGGGCCGATTCAACGTTCATGGAGGATGTGCTCAAGCGTATCAATTCCGCCTGTGAAAGAACTGATGAGGATTTCCATATTTCCATAGCTGAAAGTTTCATGTTGAGCGCTGACAATGCCCATGCAGGTCATCCAAACTTCAGCTCAAAAGCGGATCCTGTGAACTGTCCAAAACTCAACGGCGGTCCTGTCATAAAATTCAACGCGGCCCAGAAATATACTACGGACGGAATCAGTTCCGCCATGTTCCGCAGCATATGCGAAAAGGCTGGTGTTCCGGTTCAGGTGTATACAAACCGTTCCGACATCGCTGGTGGTTCAACTCTTGGAAATCTAAGCAACGCCCATGTTTCCCTCAGATGTGTGGACATAGGCCTTGCTCAATGGGCAATGCATTCTCCTTATGAGACTGCTGGTACGGAAGATGTTGGATATATGGTTCGGGCCATCAAGGAATTCTATTCTACGAATTAATCTTCGCAGACAATCTTGTTTTTACCGGTCTTTTTGCCGATGTAAAGGCGTTTGTCTGCGATCTTTATGAGGTTCAGCAGGGAATCACCGTCGTTGCTGTTTGCGCATCCTCCGGTAATGGTTATTCTGACATTCTCCCCGCCAAATTCAAATTCCATCTGTGCGATTCTTGCGGCGACCTTTTCCATAAGTTCTGATATGGTGTCCTTGTAGATCGCGTTCTGCCTTATGATGAGGAATTCTTCTCCGCCCCATCTGCATGCGGTCGTGTTCTGGTCTTCTGTGTCCCTCAATATTCTGCTTATTCTCTGGAGCACAAGGTCGCCCTTGTCATGACCGTAGGTGTCGTTTATCTTCTTGAAGTCATCGATATCTATTATGGCTACGGCATATGGAATGTTGCTTTCCTTGTTGTTGGAAATCGCCCTGTCAAAGGCTGGTCTTATTCCGCGTCTGTTGTAAAGCTTAGTGAGTTCATCTTTGTAGGATTGTGACCTGAGAGAAAATGCGAACCGTGTAGCGTTCCGCCTGTACATGTTTGAAAGGATGGCAAGTCCGATGAAAAGGCATGCGTAGTTGATGAAAGATACATTTTCCATGACGTCACTTGGAATGTCATAGATCGGTGTTGTGTACCTTGATATGAAAAAGCAGGTGAAGAAAAGCAGCGGTGATGACAGCCCAAGAAAAATCTGTTTTCCGGTAAGCCTTCTGGTTTCAATGGAAAAGGACATGAGTATTGAATAGACCATGGTGCCTATGTAGTAGTATTGAAATCCCAGACCCCAGCCTGTGAGTATTACCCCCACAAGGACCTGTAGCTGAAGATGGACCATGATGAAGAAAATCCAAAGGAACGGATTGTACTTCCTTGTGCTCAGGAGGGATATGATTCCGATTGCTATGATGCCGATTATGTTCTGGATGCAGGTGCCGATGCAATGATTTCTGAAGGAATCTATGAACATTATAAGATGTACAGACAGCATGAACAGAACAAAAAAATTGAATATGAGCAGCTTTCCTTTCTTATTCTTCATCTTTATCCCCTTCTAGAAATGATACAACCATATATATTATTTTTCAATTCTAAAGATATTCACATAATTATAGGCGGAATTCCTGACAAAACAATTTGTTTAAACTGTTATTTTGTTTGAATTTTCACGTGTCGACTGAATTTCCTTGACTTTTGGCAAAAGTGGTAATATATTCAAGATGGCAACCGGTTGCCAAAAATTAAAATTCCGGAAATCTTAGGACTCTGCTCGGGTGAGCAGTAAAAACAATATATCCAATTAAGGAGCACACACACTATGGCAAAGTTTGAAAACATCCCTGATGTAAAACTTGGTATCATCGCAGTAAGCCGCGACTGTTTCGTTATCTCTCTTTCTGAAAAGAGAAGAGCAGCTATCGTTAAGGCTTTTGCAGGCAAAGGTGAACTCTACGAAGCAAAGACAACTGTAGAGAATGAAAAGGACATGCTTAAGGCTGTTGATGAAGTAAAGAACGCTGGTTGTAACGCTCTTGTTGTATTCCTCGGAAACTTCGGTCCAGAAACACCTGAAACACAGATCGCACAGAAGTTTGACGGACCTTGCATGTTCGTCGCTGCTGCAGAAGAAACACAGAATGACCTTATCAACGGACGTGGTGACGCATATTGTGGTATGCTCAACTGCTCATACAACCTCAACCTCCGCAAGATTCCTGGAATCATTCCAGAATATCCAGTTGGAACAGCAGATGACATCGTAAAGATGATCGAAGAATTCATCCCTGTTGCACGTGCAATCATCGGTCTTGCAAGCCTCAAGATCATCACATTCGGACCACGTCCACAGGACTTCTTCGCATGTAACGCACCAATCAAGGGTCTCTACGACATCGGTGTTGAAATCCAGGAAAACTCAGAACTTGACCTTCTCGTTGCATACCGCGCACACAAAGACGACAAGCGCATTGCAGATGTTGTAAAGGAAATGGAAGCAGAACTTGGTTCAAGCGGAAACAACTTCCCTGATCTTCTTCCACGCATGGCTCAGTTTGAACTTACTCTCCTTGACTGGGCAGAAGCAAACAAGGGCTGCAAGAAGTACGTTGTATTCGCAGACAAGTGTTGGCCAGCATTCCCTAAGGAATTCGGTTTCGAACCTTGCTATGTAAACAGCCGCCTCGCTTCCCGCGGAATCCCAGTTGCTTGTGAAGTAGATATCTTCGGTGCCCTCTCTGAATACATCGGTACATGTATCTCAGGTGCTCCAGTTACTCTCCTCGACATCAACAACTCTGTTCCACAGGACATGTACGACGAAAGCATCAAGGGCAAGTTCTCTTACCCATATGTTCTCAACGACACATTCATGGCATTCCACTGTGGTAACACACCATTCTGCTGCATGAACAAGGCATGCAACCCTGGAATCAAGTTCCAGCTCATCCAGAACCGCCTCCTCGAAAACGGTGGTACACCAGACTTTACACGTGGTACTCTCGAAGGAGACATCATGCCAGGTCCAATCACATTCTTCAGATTGCAGACAACACCAGATACAAAGCTCCAGGCATACATTGCACAGGGTGAAATCCTCCCAGTTGCAACACGCTCATTCGGTGGTATCGGTGTATTCGCAATTCCAGAAATGGGA
>JAGHUO010000112.1 GCA_018064785.1 Candidatus Treponema equi | reverse complement strand
ATCATCGTTGAGACTGCGGAAGACCTTGAAGCAAATGCAGACTTTGCCGCAGGTACAGTATGCAGGATCGGTTCAACAACTGCAGAAGAAACAATTACATTCGACGATGCAGTAATCGAACTTTCAGAAATCGAAAGCGCATGGGAAGCAAAGCTTGCCAAAGTTTACCCACCGGTATCAGACAAGGCAGAACAGCCTGCCCTTCCTGAATGGGCACTCAAGGAACACGATTCCCTTATTGAAGCTCGCAAGACTTTCAATATCGTAGAACCAGGAAAGGCAAAGCCTCTCGTAGTTCTCCCTGTATTCCCTGGAACAAACTGTGAACTTGATATGCAGCGTGCATTCAATCTTGCAGGAGCAAAGACAAGACTTGTTCCAATCAGAAACAAGCTCCCAGGACAGCTTGAAGAAACTCTCGGCAATCTTGAAGCAGAACTCAAGAACGCACAGATCCTGGCTCTCTCAGGTGGATTCTCTGCCGGTGACGAACCGGACGGATCTGCAAAGTTCATCGTAAACGTTCTCCGCAACAAGAAGATCGAAGACCAGGTAATGGCTCTCCTTAAGAACCGCGACGGTCTCGTACTCGGTATCTGTAACGGATTCCAGGCACTTGTAAAGACTGGTCTTGCAATGTACGGTGAATTCCGCGACATGACAGGTGAAATGCCAACACTTACATACAACACAATCGGACGCCACATCAGCCGTATCGTTCGCACAAGAATGGTATCTGCAATGAGCCCTTGGGCATTGGACAAGTCTGTTCTTGATCCAAAGACCCACATGACAGCAATCAGCCACGGTGAAGGTCGCTTTGTTGTTGATGCAGCTACAGCAGAAAAGCTCTTCAAGAACGGTCAGGTATTCACACAGTATGTTGATGCAAAGGGTGTTCCTTCAATTGTTGAGCCAGACAATCCTAACGGTAGTTTGTTTGCAATCGAAGGTATCACATCACCAGACGGCCGCGTACTTGGTAAGATGGGACATAACGAACGTTCGGTCGGAATCAATGCAGACGGTTCAAGCAACGACCTCTTCATGAATGTAGGTATTGAGGCTGAAAAGAACCAGAACATCTTCCGCGCCGGTGTAAGATACTTCAAGTAAAACAGATACGTCATTGATGTGGAAATCTACAAGTGGTTTTGCTAAACCGCAAATGGATTGCTTCGTCGCCTAGCTCCTCGCAATGACGGTGACGAAATGACGAAAGACCCTGGACTTGTGCCGGGGTCTATTTAAGATAAATCGAGCAGATATGAAATTTTCAAAACTTTTATTGACAGCAGTTATTTCAACTCTCTTTGTTTCCTGCGGTGCAAAGTGGACTACAGATTACAGTGACGCCCTTAAAACCGCACAGAAGAAAAACAAGGATATTTTCTTTGTTTTCTCCGGTGACGACTGGACGGAAAACAGCCTTCCATTCAAGGAGAACATCCTTAACAAGAAGGAATTCCTTTCCAGATATTCAAAGGATTTCGTGTACCTCAATGTTGATTTCTCACAGGCGGAATTTGCCAGGTCAAAGGTTGCTGAGGACGCAAGTGAGTCTGAGAAAAAAATTGCAGAGAAGATTGCCCTTGAATACAAACAGAAAGAAATTCTTGGCCGCTACTACAGCGTAAAGGTATGGCCTGCAGTCTACATCTGTTCCGCAGAAGGATATGTTCTTTCACCGGTGCTTTTTGATTCTGACAAGGATCTTACCTGCACTGTCGATGAATACTGCACAAAGATCGACGAGGCTCTTGTTTCCGCAAATGAGATAAAGGAACTTGTGAAGGCTGTGCGTGGTTCCGCCGGTGTTGAAAAGGCAAAGGCAATCGATGCTCTTGTTAAGGGAAGCAATCCAAGATTCAGCGACCTTTACAAAAACCTGATCTATGAATTCCCAACACTCGATCCAGAGAACACAACAGAACGTCTTGGTTTCTATGAGCTTGCCGGAGCTTATTATCTTTCATATGAAGCAACGACAAAAAAGGAAGATCCATCCAAGGCTTTCATCGAAGTAATCGACAATGGCCATCTTTCTCCGGATCAGATCCAGGAAGCATGGTACATGGCAGCCTACTCTCTCATCAACGGAGAAACTTTTGACAGCCAGCTTGTTACTGAATACCTTCAGAAGGCCTATGATGTAAATCCTGCTGGTCCAAACGCCATGAAGATTCTGACAAACCTAAGGCAGATGAAACAGTTTGCCGCACTTGAACAGGCGGACGATGGACGCGACTGATTCCTTTCCCCTTTCAATTCTGATAGCAATTTCCGCGACGCTTGTTCTGTTGTCCATGATTTTCTCGGCAACAGAAAGCGCCTTTCTTTCAGTAAATAAACTTCGTGTCCGTTTTTTAAGAAACAAAAAAAATAAAAGGGCCGTAAGGGTCTGGCGCCTTCTGCAGGACAAAAGCAGGCTCATCAATACACTTCTTGTCGCAAACAACATCGTCAACATCGCACTCTCATCTATTTTTTCTTTTGTAGCCATAAAAATCTGGGGAAGCAAGGGTGTTGGATTTGCAACATTTGCAGTAACGATAATTCTTTTGATTTTTGGAGAGATCTCTCCAAAGACCATCGCAACCCATCATCCAGAAGCAATCGCATTTTTTTTCAGCGGCTTCATAAGCGTTCTTGAAGTTGTCCTTTCGCCGCTGGTTTTTGTGTTCACGAAAATTTCCAAACTGATACTGACTTCCATGAAGGTGTCGACACAGAAAGCTGAAGTCACCTTTACGGAAGAAGAAATAAAGACCTTCATTGATGTTGGCCACGAGCAGGGAGTTCTTGAAAAAAATGAAAAGAACCTGATGGCAAAGGTTTTTAAATTCAGTGATCTTGAAGCAAAGGCGATAATGATTCCGCGTAAGAAAATCAAGGCGGTGTCCATCACTGATTCGTACAGGAACATCATAGAGCAGTCGGAGAGGTTCCGCCTGTCAAAATTTCCTGTCTACAAAAAAGACATTGATGACATTGTAGGCATCATCTATGTGAAGGACATGCTTGTGTATAAAACACATCCGGAACTTTTTACCGTAAGCCGTGTTATGCGTCCGCCTCTGTTTATTCTTGGAACAAAAAAAATGTCGGGCATACAGCAGATGCTTCGTGAGAACCATCAGAGCATGGCCGTTGTCATCGATGAGTATTCAGGTACAGACGGAATTCTTACAGTCGAAGATATTGTGCGAGAGATCTTTGGACCAGTTACTGATGAATACAAAGCCTATGCCCACAAGGTTGAGGTGAAGATCCGCAATACACGCAACGAAGATCTTGACGGTCTTTCACGACTCATAGACATAAACGAGCAGCTTGGCACCAAAATAGAATCTGAAAACTGCGAGACCATCGGCGGTTACATTTCCGAACATCTTGGTTCCATTCCCCGCGTAGGTCAAAGTGTTGTCGCAGGCGATTACAAATTCATCGTGACAGAAATGGATGAGAACCGCGTAGCAAAAGTTAAGATGATGGAGGTCGCACAATGACAGCATACATCATCTGCATTGCGTTGTTGATTCTGTTCCTTCTTGGGGCAGGCGCATTTTTCTCCATGACGGAAACTGCCTTTACAAGCCTTTCGCGCATTACTGTCCGCCAGATGCTCAAGGACAAGATACCTCATGCAGAGCTCATATCAAAGCTCAGGTC
>JAGHUO010000024.1 GCA_018064785.1 Candidatus Treponema equi | reverse complement strand
CGCCCTCACGATCCACGCCGACTACCTTAACCGCGAAGAAGACGAAGAAGACGGATACACAAATCTTGTGGACAAAAGCCTTCAAACAACAAGACGCTTTGACGCACTTAAAGTCTGGATGAGTTTCCTTGCACGCGGAAAGGACGGATGGAGCCACATCATTACAAAGGTAATGGACAACGCACGCTATTTCTATTCCGTTGTAAGTGCCAATAAAAATTTCTTTGTTGTAACAGAGCCTGAAATTTCTTCCGTCGTATTCCGTGTTGTAAACGAATCAAAGACACCGGAAGAAAATGATGAGATGAACAAGAAAATCCGCCGTACCCTTCTGCACAAGCTTGGCATCGTAGTTGGACAGACAGTAAGCGACCACCGCGTTTGCCTCAAGTTCACCCTGCTGAATCCAAACATGACCCATGAAAAGCTGGACAGTCTTGTAAAGACAATCGAAGAACTGGGCGCATCGCTCTGATTGCTTTCTACGACTCTACGAAAAGTAGTTAGGTAATTCAATGGACTTCCGTTAGTATACTGGCATATTAAAAACATGTTTACATGCTAATGGGAGACAAAATGGAATATGTAACAGGAAAAACAATAAAGACTCTGCGTGAAAAAAATAATCTGACACAGAAACAGCTGGCGGACATGATATGCATTTCTGACAAGGCAGTTTCAAAATGGGAGACCGACCGTGGAATGCCTGATGTGTCTTTGCTTGAAGGCCTTGCCCGAGCACTGAACGTCAGCATCGCAGAACTCTTAAGCGGAGATGTGGCCCTCAACAAGAACAAAAGCGCCAACATCAAACGGTCAAAATTTTATGTATGCCCCATATGCTCAAACGTCATACACGCCATGGGTGAAGGTGCCTTCTCCTGCTGTGGAATCCGTCTGCTACCCCTGGAACCGGAGGCAATCACTGATTCCGACGACGACCATTGCCTAAAGATTGAAGAAATTGAAAACGAGCTTTTTGTCACCATGAGGAATGACCATCCAATGGAAAAGAAACACTACATCTCCTTCATTGCATGCATAGGAGATGCAGGAGTCCAGATTGAAAAACTCTATCCCGAGCAGACAGTGGAAGCAAGATTCCGAAAGTCTCCGGGAAGAAAACTTTACGCCTTCTGCAACAAGCACGGTTTATTTGAGATGCAGCCATAGTCCGATTGCCTTCTTAAGACGTTCAAGGCCATCTTCCACCCGGGCTCTTGGGCAGGCAACATTCATTCGGATGAATTTTTTTCCGGGCCTGCCGTATTCAATTCCTTCCGTCAAAAAAAGTCCTGTATTTTTTCTGATGAAATCTACAAGAACTTCTGCATCATCGGTGAGGTCACTGCAGTCAAGCCATAGAAGATATGTCGCTCTTGAAGGAACAACCTTTATCTGCGGAACATTGTTTGCGATGTATTCCCTCACAAGCTTTTTGTTTTCAGCAAGATATGGACGCAATTCATCAAGCCACGCATCGCCTTTCGTAAAGGCTGCAACAGCTGCCACCGTAGCAAAATTGTTGGGCTCAGCAACTTCGTCCGTGTTTATTCCGCGCCACACCCTGTGACGAAGGAAGGGATCAGGAACGACTATGGCTGCAGTCTGAATTCCCGGAATGCTGAATGTCTTTGTTGGAGCAACGCAGGTCACACAGACAGCCGCGCACTTTTCACTTGCGGTAATAAACGGAACATATTCATAGCCAGGATCCGTAAGATCGCAGTGGATCTCATCGCTGATCACAATCACATGATGAGCATGGCAAAGGTCACCTATTTTTGCCAGTTCTTCCTTTGTCCATATTTTTCCGACAGGGTTATGTGGATTGCAAAGTATCATCAGGCTTGTCTGAGGATCTGCAAGCTTTTTTTCAAGGTCATCAAAATCTATGTGGTACTCTCCGCCCTCATAGACCAGAGGACTTTCAAGGACATTGCGGCCGTTGTTTACTATTGAATTGAAAAAGATGTTGTAGACGGGAGTCTGAATCAGGACATTTTCACCGACAGAGGTAAGCTTACGGACCATGCTGGAGATTGCCGGAACAACACCAGTGCAGAACATAAGCCATTCCCTTTCAAAAACTGTGTTGTGTCGTCGTGACCACCAGCTGATGTATGCGTCATACCATTCACCCGGAACAACGTTGTACCCAAAGATTCCGTGGTTCACCCTTGCTGTCAAAGCCTCACGAATTTCAGGAGCTGTCTCAAAGTCCATGTCAGCAACCCACATGGGCAGCTCGTTCTTTTCAACATCCCATTTGTATGACTGGGAATTGAAACGGTCTGTCATTCTGTCAAAATCATATTTCATTTTGAACGTTCCCATTCAGCGCGGTCAAATTCCTTTTCGATATTTCCACAGTCAATTTTTGTCTGGTCGATCTTTACACGACGGCCATCCATTATAAGCTCCCCGATGGTATCGGCTTTTATGGTTCCGCCTTTTGGATTGAATACACTTTCAACCCTACCGACGATTTCAACATCACACTGGGAATATTCAAATGCAAGGGTCGTGTTTATCAGACGGCAGTTTTTCATTGTCAGATTGTCGATGTAGCACATGCCCTGAAGACTTTCTATGGTACAGTTCACCAAGGTGATGTTTTTTGAATTCCAGCCAAGGTATTCACCGCTGATGAAAGAATCGTAGACCGTGATGTTTTCCGCGTTCCAGAATGCATCCTTGCTTACAAGTTTTGAATTCCGCACGACGATATTGCGTCCACCGTCAAAACTGTAGTTTCCGTCAAGTACAAGTCCGTCTATTTCCATGTCGGTGCTATTCATCGCAAAGTAATCACCACGGGCAGTGACATTGTTCATCTTTACATTCCTGCAGTTCCATAAAGTTTCAGCTGCATTGGGGATGTTCACGTTTTTAAGGACAAGACCATTCACACGGCGGAAATTCTTTGGTGCTTCAACCACAGTATCTTCCATGACAAAATCATCAACATACCAGATGCCGGCACGGGCCATATCAAAAAGAACTGAATTCTTTACCTTCACATTGTTTGTATACCAGAAAGGATACTTCCACTTGAAAAGACAGTTGTCCACTTCAAGATCAGAACTTTCCTTCAGTGGAGATTCTCCGTTCTCAAATGTACAGTAGGAAATCCTTGCGCCGTGTGTATCAAATAAGGCACGCTCTCCTGTAAAAATTTTTTCCGTGATTTCTTTCATAGTATTATAAAGATAACCAATTCATCCATGATTTTCAAACGAGGCAGGGGCAAAACCATCATAATCTTTCGTTAGTTTTACCAATGAAAAACGCCCTACTGCGCTGTGATGCAATAGGGCGTTGGTTTCATTCAGATAATTTTTTAGATGGTGCTCTTCTTGAGAACAGGTTCACAGGTAACGTCAACACCAAGTTTCTTGAAAATCTTTCTGTCAACTTCGCTGAGCATTACTGTCGTGTGCACCTGGCATCCTTCAAATTTTGGAAGAACTTCAATTGCCTTTCTGCAGTTTTCATCGCTCTTTGAAAGCATTGCAAGAGCAACAAGAACTTCGTCAGTATGAAGTCTTGGGTTCTTTCCGCGGAGATATTCAACCTTCATGTTCTGGATAGGCTCAATCATTTCAGACGGAATAAGCTTGACGCTATGATCGATTCCTGCAAGATGCTTTGCTGCATTGAGGATGAGGGCAGCGCTTGTTCCAAGAAGACTCGAAGTTTCCGAAGTAATGATTGTTCCGTCAGAAAGTTCAATGGCAGCAGCCGGAACATTGTTCTGCATTCCGCGGATTTTTGCTTCTTCAGTTACGCGACGGTTGCTTGTGGAAATCTTTGACTGCTTCATCAAAAGCTCGATGGTGCTTACTTCAGACTCGTCGCACTTTCCTTCTGCAAGACGGTTTGTCGCAGTATAGTAACGGCGGATGATTTCCTGGTTGCTTGCCTCGCGGCATGCCTCATCATCATAGATGCAGTAGCCTGCCATGTTAACGCCCATGTCTGTAGGGCTCTTGTATGGGTTCTCTCCGTAGATGCCTTCAAAGATGGCGTTCAATACAGGATAAATTTCTATATCGCGGTTGTAGTTTACTGTTGTCTGTCCATATGCTTCCAGGTGGAATGGATCGATCATGTTCACGTCTTTAAGGTCTGCAGTAGCAGCTTCGTAAGCCATGTTGACCGGATGCTTGAGAGGAAGGTTCCAGATAGGGAATGTCTCAAACTTTGCATAGCCTGCCTTCACACCACGCTTGTTTTCCTGGTAGAGCTGGCTTAAGCATACTGCCATCTTTCCGCTTCCTGGTCCTGGTGCTGTGATTACAACCAATGGTCTTGTTGTCTCGATGTAGTCGTTCTTTCCGTAACCATCGTCGCTGTCGATGAGAGCAACGTTGTGAGGATAGCCTTCGATTGTGTAGTGGACATAAGTCTTGATGTTCATCTTCTCAAGCTTTGCACGGAA
>JAGHUO010000072.1 GCA_018064785.1 Candidatus Treponema equi | reverse complement strand
CGTTGTGTAATAGAAATCCGTCACATTGCTCTCAAGACTCATTTCTATTTCTTCCTGAACCGATTTATTTGAAATTATTTCTATTCTATACATCTGTTGTTTCTCCAAAAAAATCAACTAGGCAACGATTATTCCCGTCTCTTCCTTCTTTCGGCTGTGCATTATGAAACTGTACATGACCGGAATAAAGAAAAGTGTAATGAAGGTAGAGCTTATGAGGCCTCCTACAACTGCGATACCAATAGGCTGAACCATGCCCGCACTTCCGCTGGGCAAAGCACATCGGTATCATGCCAAGAATTGTGGTAAGTGTCGTCATGAGAACAGGACGCAGACGGCTGACTCCCGCTTCATGACAGGCATCAAGCATTGGTCTTCCACGTTCACGCAGAAGATTGGTGTAGTCAACAAGAATGATTCCATTGTTTACGACGATACCGACAAGCATGATGAGACCTACCGCACTCATGAGTGAGAATGCCTGTCCAGTGATTTTGTAGATGAAGACCACTCCGATTACAAGGAATGGAATCGTAAAGATATTTATGATAGGAGCCTTGAAGCTTTCGTAGGTTGCGGCCATGACTCCAAAAACAAGGATGATGGCCATGAGGATGATTGTTCCATAAACCTTACCCTGCTTCGCCATTTCCTTCCAGCTTCCTTCATAGCTTACAGAAACACCTTCCGGAACAATGAATGCCTTCTGACATTCTTCCTTGATTTTCTTTTCAATGACATTGGCGTTTTCATCGTTAAGGATATTAGCCGTTACATGAACAAGACGGTTTCTATTCTCATGCTTGATTGAAACCGGACCAAGACCTTTGTTTACAGTGGCGATGTTTGACAATGCCACAAGGCCCTTGGTTCCGCTTACATAAATCTGCTCAAGGTCGATGACCTGTTTTCTATCTTCAGGACGCAGCATGACAAAGACGCTGTAGTCCTCACCGTTGTCACGGAAAGTTGTCGCTGTGGTACCTTCGATACATGCCTTGATTTCGTTGGCGACAGTGTTTACGTTGACACCAAAGTTGTAGGCACGCTGACGGTCAACCTCGATCTGAACCTGAGGCAAGCCTTCCTCTGTATCGACTTCCGCCTCACCCAGCTCACTCATTCCCGACATTACATCGGAGATCTGTTTTGCAACATCCATTGCTTTTGAAAGACTCTGGCTGCGGACAACAATGTCGATGTCGGCACCGGTCATCTGCTGTCGTCGTCCCTGACCAAAACTGAATTCCACATCGGTAAAATCATTGAAGTGTGCCCTAAGTTTTTTCTGGATTGTCTGGTCGTTGTCTATCTGCTTGTCGCTTGTAGGCAGCTGGATCTGAATCTGTCCGGTATATGAAGTCGCATTTCTTGAACCGCTACCGATGGAAGTGATGATGTTCTTTACGCCCTTGATCTCGTCCATTACAATTTTTTCAAACTGCAGGACCATTTCCGTTGTTTCCTCAAGGCTTGTACCTGTAGGCAATACCATCTTTACTGTAACGCTGTCATCGTGTCCGCCTGTCATCATCTGGATTTTCAAAGTCGGAACAAACATAAGCGACATTACCAAGGCTGTCACACAGACACAGACCGTCACCGCCCTATGTCTCAATGCGGAACCAAGCATTCTGCTGTAGACCTTCTCGATGGCTCCCTGGCATTTTCCAAAGAAGCCGTAGAGCACCTTGAAGAAAGGTGATGTCACAGGTTTTTCATTGCGGTTCGTAAGTGGCAGAAAGTGTCCAGCCAGAACAGGGACAAGGAAGATAGCGACAAAAAGAGAACATACAAGGGCGATTACAATCGTAAAGATGATTCCCTTGAACATTTGTCCCATGTATCCAAGATCCTTCATGAAGAAAAGGAACGGAATGAAAACGCAGATTGTCGTAAGGTTTCCAGAGATAACCGAGACGATCATTTCCTGGCTTCCAAGAACTGCCGCAACACGGGCTTTTGTACCACGCATGCGGTAGGCATAGATGTTGTCGATCATTACGACAGAAGCGTCAACGATCATACCGACTCCAAGAATCAGTCCTGTCATTGTCATCATGTTCAATGTGATGCCACACATGTTCATGGCAAGCATTGTTATGATGATGCTCAACGGAATTGAAATGGCGATGATGATTGTACTCTTTATGGAACAAAGGAACACAAAAAGAATGATGATTGCAAGCACAAGTCCCTGCCAGGCACTGTCCAGAAGAGTCTGCAATGTGTCTCGGATACTGTCGGTATCATCTCGGACAATTTCCATTGTTATGTCGGAAGGCAGGCTGTCCTTGAGGGATTCCATCTTTGCGTAGACACCGTTGGCAACGCTGACCGAATTTTCTCCCGACTGTTTTGTTACTGAAACATAGACACCTGGCTCGCCGTTGATATATACCTCGCTGGAAGCATCCTTATATCCCATGAAGGCACGTCCAAGATCAGAAAGCCTTACATCATAGCCGTCCTTTGTCGTGACTACGGTGTTGTTGATTTCCTCTACGCTTTTGTATTCACCGACTGTACGGACGGAATAATCCTTTGCGCCTTCGGTGATCTGACCGCCACCTATTTCAATATTCTGTTTTGCAAGGCTTGATGCCACTCCTGAAAGTGTAAGACCATAAGCCTGCAGTCTGTTCTGGTCGATCTCGACACGGACAATCTTTGTACGTCCACCGCTTGAAGTTGCTTCACCTACGCCATCCGCCTGCTCAAGGACATCAACAATGTAGTCATCGGCGATCTTCTTAAGGTCATCGGCGCTACGGTTGCCTCTCACAGCAATGCGCAGAATAGGCCAGCTGTTTGCATCCATCTTAAAAACATTCGGCTGAACATCATCAGGCAGACGGCTCGTAATCCTACTGAGCTTTGTGCGTACGTCGTTTGCCGCAATCTCCAGGTCGGTTCCATAGTTGAACTCTAGGCTTATCTGGCTTCTGCCTTCCATGGAGGTGGAATTGATCTCCTTGAGACCGCTCAGGCTTATGAGTGCATCCTCAAGAATTTTAGTGACACTTTTTTCAACGGATTCAGGACCTGCATTGGTGTAGCTTGCCGAAACCATAAGGTATGGCATATCAACATCAGGCATCAACGAAAGCGCTGTTTTTTTCATCGTAAAGACACCCGTCAGTCCCAACAGTGTAAACACCATCAGGAGCAGAATCGGATGCTGCATGTTTTTCTCACTGATCATTTAGAAATATCCCTGACCTTGCTTCCGTCTGTCAAAACGCTCATACCTTCTACGACGACTTTTGTTCCGGCTTCGATACCATCAACCTGAACTTCATCATCGACAGAACGTCCCAGGACGACTTCAACCTTGCGTGCCCTGTCGCCGCCTTCATCAACAACAAAAACATAATTGTGGCTGCCCTTTGTTACAACACAGCTCATAGGAACGGTAACCTTTCCCTTGTAGTCCACTGTGTACAAAGTTACCTTGGCGAACATTCCGGCATTTATGCGTGTATCCTTTTTATCAAAATCAAGAATGACTTCCTTGGTGCGGCTTGTCTGGTCAAGGACAGGACTTACCTTTGCAACTGTGGCATCAAAGACTTCATCCGGATAGGCTTCAAGCTTTACCTTTGCCTTAAGGCCAGGCTTTATGTCAGCAACATAACGCTCAACGATCTTTACCTTGAGCTGTAGGTTTGCCACATCACCGATTGTTGTGATGACGCTCTGGGTGCTTACCTTTGTGCCAGGCTCAAGGACTGTGGCGACGATGGTTCCGCTTACAGGAGCAAAGACCTTGCTATGGGTAAAGTATGCTCCAGGCTCGCTTGGATCGATCTCGGCAATGACATCACCTTTTTTTACAACGGTGCCAAGACCAACAAAATTATTGTAGACCTTTCCGCCTATATCAGGAAAAACGGCAATCTGGCTTTTGCTTTCAATCTCACCGTTTGTATTTACATATGCATGAAGAATATTTTCAGCAGCTGCACGTGTCCTTACAGTAACAGTCGTCTCCTGAGGACCAGCGCCAAAACCACCTTTGCCTTTTCCCATCATTCCAGGACCGCCCGGGCCACCTGGCATGCCACCTTTTGCAGGCGCTTTCTTTATGACCAGCTGGGTAAGCACAAGGGCAAGAACACAGGCCGCTACAATCACAATGGGTACAATTTTTTTCTTTGCTTTTTTTTCATCCATGTCCATCATTTTTTATCTCCAAGCAGGCTGCCGAATTCCCAGCCGCATTCATTTTCAAGTTCGTATATGGAACCCATAAGGGTGTTTGCCTCGGCGACAAGATTCACACGGGCAGAAAGAAGACTGTCTTGTGCCGACTGCAGCGTAAGCAGATCCCTTGTTCCATGGTTGTAGGCTTCAAGAGTCATCTCATAGTTTGTCTGAGCAAGATCGATGCTGCTCTTTCGCACCTTGATATTGTCAACGCTCTGATTGATTTTCTTTACAAGGGCATCTGTGTTTATTTCAAAAGTGGTACGTTCATCGGCAAGCTTCAACTCAAGGCCTTCGACTGTATCCCTGTAGTTTTCCACAGCCTGGGCGCGGGTCGACCATGGCAAAAGTCCATCAAGTGGAATGGAAACACCAAAGCTCAATGATCCACCATCGTTCCAGTTTTCACCGCCGTCCATCGAAGAATAGCTGTAGCTGTAACCTGCGGAAAGACTTGGACCATATGCAGAAAAACGAGCCGCAAGAAGATTGTTGTTGGCAGCCAGAACCTGTTTCTGAAGAGCCTCGATTGCTGATGACTTTTTCTCAAGTTCGGAGACATCAAGCCTTTCAAAGGAAAGTGCGGAATCAAAACTACCGATAAACTCTACCTCAACACTCTGATCGATCCCTACAGTCTGCTTGAACTGGGCGATTGTATTTTCCAGGGTTGTTCTTTGGGTATCAACATCAAGGACGCTGTTCTGCCAGTTGATCTGTGCGCTCAGAACATCCACACGGCTCAACATGCCGCGGTTGTATTTAGCAAGGTTTGCTTCGTATTGTTTTTTCTTAGTCTCAAGATTCTTGATTTTAAGATCCAGATTTTCCTTGCCGTACAGAATTCCGTAGTAGGCCTTGAGTACAGCAAATTCAATATTCCTCAATGCGGAATCATAACTGATCTTCTGCTGTTCATAAGCAATCTTGGCGCCTTCCATCTGCGTATATAAAGATGGAGTAAGACTTGCGTTGATGCTTGCCCCAATCGATATGCTGTCCTTTGAATTTTCTTCAGACGGAACACTGGTGCTGTATCGCCCGGTGACAGAAGCCGTAGGTGAAACGCTGTTCCATGACACGCTTTTCTGTCTCGCCGCCGCATCAAGGGTAATTTTCCCCTGCTTTGCATTTATATTGTTTTCAAGAGCGCTTCCCACAGCCATTTGAGGAGTAAGCACCATTTTCTCTGCATAAAGGCCGGCAAAAATAAATAAAAATATCGCCGTCCCAACTACTCTTTTCATACTGCCTATATTATCGGATAAGTAGCCTCTGCACAAAGAATTTTACGTTATAAAAACATTAGATTTTTTTAATTTTCGCTGCAATAAAACGCCACCCGCAACCTCAGAAGGAGGCTAAGAGATGAAAAAGACTCTTATCGCAGTAGCTGCAGCAGCAGCATTCGCAACATCTGCTTTCGCAGAAGTAACATTCGG
>JAGHUO010000111.1 GCA_018064785.1 Candidatus Treponema equi | reverse complement strand
CCCATTTTTGCAGACATTTCATAGACTGGCTTTGCACTGGAGTACATGCCTGCGCGGACATAAAGCATACCCAACTGGTTGTATAATGATTCAGAAACACCTTCTGCTTTAATTCTGTTTTGTGTCGCAGCAATCTGTGGACCAAATTCTGCGGTTACGTATCTTGAGATCTCAGTTTCTACGCTTGAGATAAGATTCTTTTCATTGATTGAAAGACGGGCGCTTGTTTCCGTAGAGAAACCTGCAGGAGGATAGAATTTCCACGCTTCGGCAAGGGACGTAAATTCGTATTCAATTTCCTGTTCCTCACATTCCTGAAGCTCGATGATTCCGCGGTACCAGCTGTTGATGAAACCTTCGCGGAGTGAAGACATGGAAACCGGAATCCAGATGTCATCATCGATTACAAGAATGCGGTCGTATCCGTCAAAGTAGTTCTTTGCTTTTGAAGCGTTGACGTTGAGGTTGATGCAGACAATGAAGTCATTCTCAAGAGGGATGAATGCAGCCGGAATACCTACGGATTCAAGAAGGGCCATATAAAGAATTCCAAGCTCATCCATATCTCCGGATTTGTACATCATTGTCTGGAACGGATACTGGATATAGTCAAGCAAAGAAGGATCAACGTGGTAGTCCTTGTATGGAGTTGTGGTGTCGGAAGCAAGTGTGATTCCACCCAGGCCCATGCCGTTGAAAAGGTACATGGCGAACTGCATGTTTCTGTTGAGTCCGGAACGAAGATGGTTTCTTGAGATTCCTACAAGAACCTTTGAAAGCTCAAGAACTTCCTGTGCCGTTGTGGAGATGTAGCTTGCAAGAACGCTCTGGTCTGTCCATCTTACCTGGTTGCGGTTATATACCGGAATGATGACCTGCGATGTAGCGACGCGTTTCTGACCAAGAAGCTCATATTCAACGACGATTTCTCCAGGGATCTTGCCTGCTTCAGAGAACTGCAGGATGGTATCGGCAAAGTCTGCGACGATGGCAATATCGGCCGTCTTATGCTTGCGAAGAAGCTTTATGGTTCCGCATTCAATATCAGCGTTTGTGTATCTTTCAGCACGAAACAATACACGGACATTTTTGATTTCCGCGGTTTCTTCGTTTTTGATTGTTATTGTTCCGAATGGGCTTTCCTTGTAGACGGTATAGAAAAGAGGGAAAACACTTTCTGGCTGATCGATTGTCGCGAGGACATCGTGGTTTACTTTTTCTGTGTCGAATTTGTATTTAATGGTAACGCCCGCAGTGACACCGGCAGCTCCAGGATTACCCCAATAACTGTCATACTGGACATCAAACCAGGATACGTTGGCACCGACCGAGACATTAGGATTGATTCTGTAGTTGAGTTCACCGTAAGCCCTGTACCATGGCGCATAATGGTTCATTCCGTTGGTCATCATGAGACTTGAGCCAAGGGCAACTCCAAGGCCAGTTTCGATGCGCGAGAATGGATAGAATGTGGTACCAAGTTGAAGACCTACAGGAACAAATGATACAACAGTATCACTTCCTGATTCCATTTTTCCGTTATTGTTTTTAGGGAGACCGAGATAGCCGAATTCTGCACCAATGTTGAAGATACCGATATCTACACCAGCGTCGATGAATCCACCAAATCCAACTGGAGAATATCTTTGAGGCCCTTCTGTCAAAAACGGAAGGACAGCAGATGGCGTCGCTTTGAATGTAAGTTCAACAGCGGACACAGCACCACCAAGGCACAATGAGACCAATGCTAATAGTGTCAGTTTTGAGATCGTTCTTTTTACTTTCATAAATTAATAAAACTCTCGAATTGCAAAAATGCAAATCCGTGATATTATGGCAAATAATAGAATATATGACAATATTTTTCTTGTATTTTATTGCTATTCATATAGAAAATTTCAAATAGAAAATTTTGTTATTGCCATAAATAACAAAGAACAATCGGCTATTTTACTAAACTATTCCTCGGCTGAGATCTCGCTTAAAAGGGCTTCATAAAGAACAGCCTTGTCTTTGTTTACGCTGCGAATAGTGTTTGACATGCGGCCTGCAAGAACCTTGAGTACCCTGTATCCAAAGACAGGTTCCGTCTCACAGATGCTGTCAAAACTTTTGCGGGTAAAGACAAGGACACGGCAGTCAGACAAAGCGGAGACTGTGGCGGTACGCTGGTCGTTGCTTATGAGCGCAGTTTCACCAAAGAAGATATTCATGGAATCATCAAGATCGGCAAGAGCAAGGACATCGCCGGAAAGGGTGCTTTTTGAGACGTGTACCTTTCCAGAACTGAGGATGTAGAATTCATCACCAAAGTCACCTTCGTTGATGATCACCTCCCCTGCCTTGTAATATTTTATTGAAACATTGTCATATACAATTTTAAGTATGCGGCGGTCGTTTTCCTTTGAAGGATCAAAATCATTAAAGAGAGCGATCTTTACCAGTTTTGGTAGAACTTCTTCAAAATCTGCCTTTTCCATTTATTTACCTCTTACGAAAATTGCCTTTGAATGCTTTGGAACCACGAAATCTGCAGACGGAGCAAGAACAGGTTCATTGCTTTTAAGGTTCTTTACCTTCTGAAGATTGCTGATGATCTTGCTCATGTCAGGATTTTTCTGGGCCTCGCGCAAAGCTTCCTGACGTCTGATGTGGAAGTTGCCGGAATTGAGGAGGACGCCTACAAGGACACCCTTCTCTCCGTGTTTTTCACTTTCATATTTTTTCAGCTCGCCAAAAGTTGTTCCGGTGAAATCCTTTTCAATGTCGTAAATGAGGATTCCGCTTGCCGCATCGTCACTGATGAAACTTGAAATTACGCTGGAATAACCTACGCCATTGGACGCTGTAGCAAGAAGACTTCTTTCATAGTCCTGTGTAAGGATTATCTCATCGCAATGTGCCATGCGCAGGTGCTTTTCGAATTTTCCGCTTAAAAGCTCAGCAACAACATAGATTCCGCGGCACATGTTCTCGATTGTAAGGACAGCAAGAACTGTACGACTGTCAACCTCGAGATTTGAATATTTTTTTGAATGGTCGCAGATGACAAGGGCACGTGCGGCAGTCTGGATGTGGGCACGGCGCAATGTAGATTCATCGGTAAAGTCACCGGCGACATAATTTACTTCCTTGAACCTGTCGTCGCTTTTGAGGGCTTCAATATGTTCAGGTGCTTCGTTTACAAGAACGATCATGTCTGGTGTTATGTCCGGATTGCTTGCCATAACCGTATCAAGAATTTTTTCAAAGCCGTTTCTCCAGCCGCAGATGATAAAATGTCCTTCCAGATTCTTCAATTTACTTAATCCTTTATTTTTTTTCTCAGCCATATCAACAAACATAGAGGCAACCTGACCTCTTATGTAACCAAAGACCATTGTACCGACAATAAGCAGTGAGATTGCCGCCGCTCGGCCCGGAATGGATTCACAGACGAATTCAAAGTACCCTGCACAGACCGCAACACACATGAACCAGAATGTGTCCATTTTGGTCACGATGCCGCTGCCAGTCTGGGTCTCAAAAGTATAGACGACAGCAAGGGCACCGTAAATGAATATTACAAGGGCAATGTATCCAAGCACCACAGGATTGCGAAGAACATACCTGACTGCCCTTTTAACCGCCGATGTGCTTCTTTTCTTTTTTTTATTCATCGTCACCTTCTGCATCCTTGGCACGGATGACCACAGCCTTTGATTTTTCAGGAATCAGATAACTGCCCTTTGGAGTGAGAACAGGTTCATTTCCAGGTGAAAGAATTCCAACAAGGATGTCGCGCCCCTTTGATGCACTTTCATAATGAGCCGACAGGTTTTTATATTCCGCACCGTAGTATTTTGAAGAAATCTCTTCGATGATGACACCTGAATCAGAGTCGTCGCTTATGAGGGCCTTGATTACATTGCTGTAGCCCTGGCCGCTGGAAGCAGTGGCAAGAAGGCTGTGTTCATATTCCGTGGTAAGGATGATTTCATCACAGTGGGCCATCTTAAGCTGCTCCTGGAATTTCTCGCTCAGAAGTTCAGCTGCTATATATACCTTTGGATTCAGGTTTTTCATGGTAAGAACGGAAAGGACAGTACGGCTGTCGATTTCCATTGATGAGGTTCCGCCTGTATAATCAGAGATGATAAGTACACGACCTGCGGTTTCTATGAAGGCACGCTTTAATGTATCTGCGTCAGAAAAATCTCCGGCAACAAATTTCATTCCGCGGAAACGGCTGTCTGAGCGGACTCTTTCTATTTCTTCCAATGGTCCGTTGTTCACAAGTACAATCATGTCGTTGGTTATATCACCATTTGAATTAACGACGGCTTCAAGGATGTCTTCGAAATCTTCTCTCCATCCGCATAAAATAAAATGACCTTTCATACGCTTTAGCTTTTTCAATCCTTTATTGTTTTTTCCCTGAACAGACACGATGCTTTCAGTTATTTTACCAAGTACAATGGTCCAGAAGGCCATTCCCAAAAGAAGAAGTCCAAGGGATGCAAGACGGCCTGGAACAGTTTTCATGTAATAGTCGTAATAGGCTGCGACAACGGCAACAATGGAATGCCAGATTGCATCGCGCCAGTTGGTTACTTCACCTTCCGGATGATATGGTTCCGTACTGTGGACAATGATGGTTGCAATCACAAGCAGAACCGAGATTAAAATAAATAGATATGTAAATGGATTTTTTAGGGCAAAGAAAATTCTTTTTTTTACTTTTTTTATAAACCCTGCAACACTTTTTTTCATGGCTTTATTGTAGTTTAGAGAAAATTATTTTTCAATAAATAATTCTCAACAAATGACAGAGGCCTTTGGGTCACGTCAGAAGGTGACATGAACTACAGTGCCAGCAAACAACATTTCTAGCCGGTGCGGATGAGTAGTTACTACATGCAATGAGTTTTAAAGGTGGAAATAGTCGAGGCTAAAGCCGCTGACACCAACTCTTCGAGTTGGTGCGGGCTGTTTAGCTATTCCATGTAATATGTTTTTATCGGTGGGAAACGTCGCGGCTGATGCCGCTACCACCAACTCTTGCGAGTTGGTGCGGGCTCTTTTGCTTACTCCATGTAATAAGTCTTTATCGGTGGGAAACGTCGCGGCTGATGCCGCTACCACCAACTCTTGCGAGTTGGTGCGGGCTCTTTTGCTTACTC
>JAGHUO010000102.1 GCA_018064785.1 Candidatus Treponema equi | reverse complement strand
AAAAAACATCTGCGAAAACCGGAAATTTACACTATACTTTAGGACATGAGAAACCTTATCGAGGAAACGATCAAAGAAAACATCAAAGACATCAAGAACCGTTTTGTATTCCCTACGCAGATGGCGGCAGACCTTTGGGCTGACAGAGCGACGGATACATGCGGAATATCAGCAGTCGCCATGGAACGTTTCGTGGCCTGGGATGATTTCAAAGGGAATTCGGTAAAATCAAAGCAGCAGGACAAAAAATCCATTCCGTCTGTAATGAGAACCGTGTTTGCCACAATCCTTCTTGAAGAAAACAAGAAAGCACCCTTCATAAAAAAACTCATCGGTCCTGAATTTGCAAAGGAAGCCGGTGGATTTACAAACTGGATCGCATCCCTTTTGCCAAGCCTTTCACTATGGAAAAAACACCTTGATGAAAGCGGCGCGGAACATGATCTTGAAGACGAAGATCTTCTTGAAATATACAACCGTTATTGCGGTTTCCTTGATAAGAACAATCTCTTTGACCCGGCATGGGAAGTTCCGCCTTTTGAATCAGACGGCAACCATTATTTTATCTTCTTTCCTGAAATACTCAGCGACTATTCGGAATACAAGGAAATCCTTGAGTCAACCGAAGACATCACAATGGTGAACCTTACGGAAGAATATCTACCTTCAATCGGGGACCAGGAAAAACTGCCAAAGGCAGATTTCTTTGCCGACACACGCTCAGAACTGAAGAACGTGGCATTGAAGATCCGCCAGATGCATGAGCAGAAAGGCATCGACTGGCAGGACATGGCCATAAGCGTTCCGGACATGGAAAACTATGGACGCTACATAGAAAGGGAACTTGAGCTTTATAAAATTCCACACGTAATAAGATTCGCACGTCCTCTTGATTCAACTGGAGCCGGAAATTTCTTCTCACAGGTGAAGGAATGCGTGTCAGGAAATTTCTCTTTCAACACAATGAGAGACCTGCTTCTGAATCTTGAGCTTCCGTGGAGAGACAGAGAAGCCATCAACCAGCTCATTGAATTTGGCAAGGCAAACAACTGCATCTGCTCCTATGTCTATGACGGAAAAGACATCGACGTATGGGAAGAATCCTTCAAGACTACAATCTCCGAAGAACGTGCAAAAGGCTTTTACAGATCTCTGAAGAACCATCTGGTGGCTCTGGTCAATTCTAAAAAGTTCAGCGAGATCCGAGATGAATATTTTAAATTCAGAGGCTTTGCCTTTGACATGGAAAAATGCTCACCTTCAACCGACAGGATAATCAGCCGTTGCATCAGTGAACTTGGAGCCCTCATAGATATAGAGGAAGCCTATAAAGAATACACTTTGCCTTCTCCATACACTTTCTTTACGGACCAGCTGTCACAGACGAAATACCTGGAACAGACTGACGACCTTGGAGTCCGAGTGCTTCCTTACAAGACGGCAGCCTGCGCACCATTCCAGTATCATGTGGTCATAGACGCAAGCCAGAGTGCCCTCAGTGTGATCTACAAACCGCTTTCTTTCCTCAGGGAAGACAAAAGAAAAATTGTCTTCAAGAACAAGGAGGATCCTAACGTCACGCAGCACTATGTAAGCCTGTACGCGATGAATTCACTTTCGGGAGAAATCTATTTCACAGCGGCATCAAAGACCCTTACAGGATACGCACAGGTCTGCAGCTATCTAAATGAAACTGAAGTAAAGAAAGAGAATCTCTTTACTGGTTTCTATGACAATGAAAAGAACTGGCTGCTGAATTTCGGTTCAGGCGGAACAGAAAAAATTTCTGAGCTTACGGACATCTCAAAAAATGGTTTTGAATTCTGGAAAGACTGCCAGAACCTTTCACAGGAAGAGGATTCCGTTGAGTCAGGAAATTCTTCCGCAAGGCTCAAAAAGAACCGGTTTAACAAGGGAGAAAAACTCAGGGTCTCTGCTTCGGGATTGAAGAAATTCTACGGCTGTCCTAGAGCCTGGTTTGAAAACTATGTAGCGGAACTGGACGAATCTGTGAACGAGGCAACTCTCATAGACCAGTTTGCACAGGGAAATCTTTATCACAAGATAATGGAGCTCTACCTTTCATCCCTCAAGGAAAATAAACTGAACATACAGGTTACAGTCCATGGACTTGAAGATGAATACCTTGAGCTTCTGGACAAAGCCATCGAAAAGGCCGTTGAAGAAGAAACCCGCACCCCAACAAACTCAGGCGGAAACAGTTTCCTTGCCACAGAGCTTATCCGCACAACCATAAAAAATCTGAAGGACACGATGATTTCAGTGGTGACGGAATTTTCATCCCAGTTCAACGGATGGTCCGTTCTCTTTACCGAAGAAAGAATGGTATATGAAGAAGACAACTACTATCTTGAAGGTTTTGCCGATCTTGTGCTTACAGACGGAAACCAGGAAATGCTCATCGACTTCAAGACTTCTAAAACCCCTGACATGCTTTATGAAGACGGAAGTGTTTCCATAAAGAGCGACGGAACAAACAACCAGGATGCAGAGTATGCCAGCAACGATGAAAGGAACGACAGGATAAATCTTCCTGACTTTCAGATGCCTGCGTATCTTTATCTCCTTGAGAAAGTAAAGAATCTTAAAGTTGAAAACTGTGCATTCTTCTCTATAAAAAGCAGGGAAATAGTTCCTGTAATCGGGCAGGCTGCTTTTGACATTTTCTCTTCCGTAAGACCTCGGACCAAAAGGGATCTATACACAAGAGACGGTTTTGAACCTACCATGAAGGTTTTTCACCAGAAGGTAAAGGAATACTGTGAGAAAATCACCGCTATGGATTTCTCAGTAAATGATCTGGACCAGGACTTTGACAGGTGCAACGGATGCACCTTCAGAGCCATGTGCAGGCGTGTATTCAACATCAGCAGAAAAAACTAAGCGAAGGGATCATCAAATGGCAAACAATACAGAAACAAAAAAAAGACCTGAATTTGATTCATACCAGAAGGATGCCATCAACGCAAGAAAAAACTCCGTTGTAAGTGCTGGAGCCGGTTCAGGAAAGACAACAGTCCTGGCGGAACGATTCTCTTCACTTGTACTGGAACCGGGCAAAAACATCGGAGTCGACCAGATTCTCACCCTGACATTCACAAAAAAGGCAACAGTCGAAATGTCCGCAAGAATCTACAAGGTTCTGCGACAGCATGATCCTCAAAAGGCAGCGGATTTCTTCAAGGCAAACATAAAGACATTGGACAGCTACTGCAACACAGTGGCAAAGATGGGCTGCCACTATTATGGAATCAGCCCGGACTTTACACAGGATGACGAGCAGATAAACTCGGCAATAAACGCAATGGCACTTCCCTACATTCTTGAGCACAGGGAAAACAAAGCCATCAAGAGCCTTGTCCGTGCAGACAGCTTTGAAAGAATCGCGGAAGAACTTTTTGTTGAGCCAATTCTTTCCTATTCAACCATCGCCGAACCAGTGGACTTTGACAGCATGGTGGCACTTCAGGTAAAGGAAATTGTCAGAAGATGGAACAAAACTACGGAATTGCTCAACAACGATTTTGTAGAGATGGAAGCTGGCTTCAGAAACGCTCAGGGCATGAACTTCAGCAATGACACGGTCCTTGCCTACAATGCAGTCTATGGCTCAGATGCCACTGTTGAGATTCCGGAACCTATCCACATTACAGAAGAAACAGTAACCTCGTTGAAAATCAACCACATACTGGAGTACATGAAGATTACAGGCGGAATCGCAGGCCTTAAAAAGCCAGGCAATCTGAAAGGACTTAAGGACCTTAGCGAAATCATAAACGACATAAAAGCCAGATACGAAGAGCTGTGCAATCTTTTCACTTTCATCAGTGGATATGAAACCACGACAGAACTTCTTCCATTGCTCAAGGATTTCCAGAACAAGGTCAACGCATACAAGCGTTCCACTGGAATTCTTTCCTTCAAGGATATTTCCAACATGGCAAAGTGCATACTCCGTGACTATCCTGAGATCAGACAGATTGAAAAGGAAAGATACAGATTCATTATGATTGATGAATTCCAGGACAACAACCAGGACCAGAGGGACATGCTCTTCATGCTTGCGGAAAAACTTTCAAGAAAGGAACCTGGCATTCCAGAAGTTAAAGACCTGGAACCGGAAAAACTTTTCTTCGTAGGTGACGAAAAACAGAGCATCTATAGATTCCGCGGGGCAGACGTTTCTGTATTCAACGCTTTGTCAGGTGACTTCAAGGATGGCAACCTCAACATGTCCACAAACTATCGTTCCGCATCGGCTCTCATAAAGGGATTCAATACAATCTTTGGCGGCTACGATTATCCTTTGCCTGCAGCTCCCATAGAAAATCAGGAGGAAAGCAACGTCGCTGTTGAGATTCCGTCTGCCTTCTACAACAACCATAAGGACTACGGATTTGACATTCCTGGATACGAGGCTGTCTACAAAGAAGTCCTGCTGCCGGAAGAAAAACAGAAGGAAGCAGCAGTCGAAAGCAACAGGGAGAAAATTTTTGAACCCCACATCCACTTTGCCCTCTTCGACAAAGAAAAAGAAAACGGATCTGAACCGATTGCTGAAGAAGAAGCCGAAGCACAGTGGATTGCCGAAAAAATCAAGGAGCTTACAACCACAGGAATCGGCGGCAAGGTATATTCACACAATGACATCGCAATCCTCATGCGTTCATATTCACTGCAGCCACTTTATGAAAGGACATTCCTTAAAAACGGAGTTCCATACAACACGGAAGTGGTCACAGGATTTTTCTCTGACGGTCCAGTAAACGATATTTTCTCAATGCTAAGACTCTGCGCATATCCTGACGACACAATGGCATACGCACAGGTGCTTCATTCTCCTTGGGTCAACCTTACCTTCAAGCAGGCAAACGAAATAATTCTTGCACCAAGGACTGAAGGTGTTCCATTCTCAGAGGATGCAAAATCGATCCTTCCAAAAGATGCTTTGAGAAGATACAACCATGCAAAAAAATTCTTCGAGGAGCTCAACAGTTCCGCAAAGACAGAACCTCTTACCAAGACAGTCACAAAACTATGGTACGGCAGCGGCTATCGCTATGAGACCATGTGGAACAACACCGTCGTCATGTACAGCAAACTCTATGACCTTATCTTTGAACTTGCAAGGCAGAGCGAGGAAAACAAAATGACACTGGGTGCTTTCGTAGACAGCGTACGCACCTACAGGGACCAGGCGGAAAAACTTGACAATATGGACATTCCCCTTGAGCAGTCAGAGGGCGTCCATATCCTTTCAATTCATAAAAGCAAGGGACTTGAATATCCTGTCGTCTTTGTAATCGCCACACACAAGAAAGGCAACAACGACAGAAACGACAAGGCAGTCTATGTAAGCAAGAAATACGGAATCACAGTCAATGCATGTGCAACTCCTGAAATCGGTGGAACCAATCCATTTTTCAGCGAGGCAAAAGAAGAAAACAATGCAATGACCGGTGCTGAATTAAGGCGACTTGCTTATGTAGCCCTTACCCGCGCAAAGGACCATCTTTTCATCACCAATGGAAAATACGCAAAGTCAAAAAACTACGCAAGCTACATTCCGGGTAACGGAGGAAACCCTTCAACCCTCTTTGGAATCCTTGAGCCGATCTACAATTACTATTTTGACGGAAGGGATGACGCCACAATCTCAGGTCCATTCTCCCGCACTTTCATCGATTCCGAAGAGCTAAGCGAAGGACAGAAAAGCAGCAATACGGAATCTGCGAAGATCCAGTTGCTTAACAAAATCCAGGATTCAGGAATTCTAGACGGAATCAAGACAATCGAAGATGAAAAACTTGAGCGCCGTTATGCAAACCCAAGCCAGCTTCATGCTCCTGACGACGAAACTTGCAAGAACGGAACGTTCATTTCTCCTTCAGTTGCGGAAAAAAATGTCCACAAGGAATACGATGAAATAAATAAAATAATTGATTCTACAATTCCAAAATATGAAGACAATGAGAAACAACCAGAATTCAGTCATGCACATTTTGGAACCATCGCCCATGCCTATCTTGAAGCAAAGATCAACAGGATGACTCCCAAGATCAGCAACAGGGACATTGTCGGTCTTGAGGGAAAAGAAAAAAATCTGGAGACAATCAAGAAAATCTGCACTCTCATGGCCGACAGCTTTGAAGAAACAGATCTTGGGAAAATGGCCATGTCGTCAAAATGGCACAAGGCAGAATATGAATTCCGTTGCAGGATAAAATTCGATGACGGTTCCTCAAAGATCATAAAGGGAACAATCGACCTTGTTTTTGAAAATGATGACGGAACATACACCATCGTGGACTACAAGACAAACCAGGAATGCAAGCCGGAAATCTATTACAACCAGCTTGCATGCTACATGGAAGCTGTAAGCCAGATGATGGGAGTATCCAAGGACAAAGTAAAATGCAAGCTCTACTATCTTCGCTTCAACAGGGAAATAGACATAACCGAAAAAGTAAAAAAAGTAGATCTTGTTCAGGCAGTTCAGTCTGTATATGAATCGTAGAGTTCCTCAAGTCTGTTTCTGCAGGCAAGGAATTCACGGCAAAGTTTTGGATCAAAATGACTTCCGCCTGATTCTTCTATGATGGTGAAGGCGCGGTCATAATCAAAGCTTTCCTTGTATACGCGTTTGCTTACAAGTGCATCAAAGACATCCGCAAGAGCCATGACCCTTGCTTCAAAAGGAATGGCTTCTGCCGATATTCTTTCTGGATATCCCTGGCCATTCCATTTTTCATGATGGAAGTGGGCCACATTGACGGCAATCTTCTTGAACAGCTCGTCATCAGAATTCTGCAATATGCGTTCCACGATTACGGCACCCTTTGCGGAATGCTGTTTCATAACCTCGTATTCTTCGTCGGTGAATTTACCAGGCTTGTTCAAGATCACATCAGGAATTCCAATCTTGCCAAAGTCATGCAATGGAGCGGCCTTGATTATGCGTTCAGAGAATTCCTTTGTGAGCTCAGGACAGCATCCAGTTTCAATAAGATGTGATACAAAAATCTTTACCACATCACTGGTTCTTGCAATATGGCCACCTGTATTGTTGTCACGGTTTTCAACAATACTTGCCATGCTTATTATGATGTCATTCTGTATCTCGCGTATTTTTTCGGTCTTCAGTGAAACAGCACTTTCAAGTTCTTCATTGTAGCCTTCCACAAGCTTCATGTACTTCTGCTGTTCCGTATCATCCCTGATGGAAAAACAATGAATGGACTTGCGTTTCTTTTCGGTCAGTATGTAATGCTTCACTTCATAGATCCGTCCATTACGTTCAATAAGGGCGGAATCACTTTTATCTTCACCACAAAGCCATTTTCTGATCTGGACAATAAAATCCGTCGTGTCATTTTTTATTGGCAGATCAATCTTAAGTGACGCAAGTTCAGGGAACCAGCCTTTTGCCGTATCATCACTACCAAGGAACAGCCCCAGACTGTCGCAAAGAAGAAATCCACTGGACTTGGAATCAGCAAGATATGCGGAAGAAATCGAAGCGATGTCATATTTGCTTATCCTTATGATCAGACAGAGCACCAGGGTTTCAGAAACAAAATATCCAAAAGGTAAAAGCGGAATATCAAGACCAGTAAGCTTTTCAAGAATGTACGAGACAACAGAGAATGTATTTGCTATGGCAAGAAGAATTCCGGTTATATAGGACACATCCCTGCCCTTTTTGAAGGACTTTATGATTACAACAAAATCTGTGATCACAGTTGCCATGAGATACATTGGATAAAGGGTATGCAACGGACCATAATCCTTGAGGAGCATGTTTATTCCAAAACGCTCTATGACACTGACATGTTTATAATACCAAGGAACAACACCAACCGTACTTACAAATCCAAATGAAATAAGGGCAATGCACAGCAACGCATACTTGAATATTTTGTTCGCTTTGACTTTGCACAGATCACAGAAGCAAAGGATCATGAAGAAAGGACAGAAACTTCCACCAAGATAGATGGTCTGATTGCAATAGATGCTCATCAATTCCTCTTTCGCGCATGTCATCTGCATGTAACCAAAATTGACCACAACGATGGAAGAAAATAAAAGCACGTAATAAACCGAAATACGGTTACTGAAATAGGTAACCAGAACGATAAGACATATGACCGAATATATAAAAACACCGGTGTACATAAATTGAAGCATATAACAATTATAACATCGAAAAGCAAATTTGCACTATTAAAAAAAACACTGTATAATTCATGTCAGAGGGGTTGTCCAGGAGGATTCTGTGAATTTTCAAAAGGAATACAGAAAATCACACCGAGAAAACGGCCGTACATTCGAGGACATGTCTAAAGAGGAAATCTATGACATGCTCTACCATGATGCTATCACCGGCTACTACAATTGGACTCACATGTGGCGCACCCTGGACCCAAAGAATCCCAAAGACTTCAAATACGGTTTCGTTCACTTTGATGTAAAAGACTTCAAGCTCATCAACGATGTCTATGGCCACGGAACGGCGAACCAGGTCCTCATAATGATCTGCAAACACATGGAAAAGCAGGATTGGGTGATTCAGGGATGCCGATGCGATAACGACAACTTTGCAATGATGGTCAAGCAATGCGACAATGAGACACTCCGCCTTCGTCTTGAAAAATTCTTTGATGAGATTTCAGTTCTTCCTGTAAACAAAGGATATAAGCTTTACTATCGCTGTGGTGTCGTTACAGTCGAAGATGCCATCAAGAAAGCAGACACTGTCGCAGATCTTGCAAAACTGGCCCAGAGACAGGGAAAGAAACACTACTGCACTGAGATAAATTTCTTTACTGACGAAATGTACGAGAAGATAAACGCGGAACGAAAATACCTGAACTACCTTGAGGAGGCAGTACAGAAGGATGAATTCCTCGTTTACCTTCAGCCTAAATATGACATCCATACTGAAAAAATCACAGGAGCGGAAGCACTTGTAAGATGGCACTACAAGCATGAAAAGATGCTCTATCCAAATGAGTTCATAGGTGTTTTTGAATCCAATGATGTAATCGGAAAAGTAGACCAGGTGGTCCTGAAAAAGGTCTGCATTTTCCTTGCTGAAATGAAGAAGAAAGGAATCCCAATGTATCCAATATCTGTGAACCTTTCCCGACGCAGAATGGAAAACAAGCACCTCAAGGAACAGATACTTGCGACCGTGGATTTCTATGAGATTCCACACAACATGATAGAGTTTGAACTGACAGAAAGCGCAGCCTTCTCCGACAGGGATTCAATGCTCCAGTTCCTTTCGGAGCTTCGTGATCTTGGATTCCTTATTTCCATGGATGATTTTGGTACCGGCTATTCTTCATTGAGCCTGCTTAAAGACATGCCTATGGATACACTCAAGGTCGACAAATGCTTCGTCGATTCAATCCTTACATGCGATGAAAATTCAAAGGAATGCATACTTCTCAAGGAAATCAT
The DNA here is from genome assembly GCA_018064785.1 of Candidatus Treponema equi. Taxonomy (GTDB): domain Bacteria; phylum Spirochaetota; class Spirochaetia; order Treponematales; family Treponemataceae; genus Treponema_D; species Treponema_D equi. Next base: position 4,038 of record JAGHUO010000102.1, on the reverse strand, counting down.
ATGGCTTTCAAAGATGATGGGATTCTGCTGCATCGCAGAAGGCGCAGAAAAGAAAGAACAGGTAGATTTCCTGAAAAAACACGGATGCGACAAGATCCAGGGCTATTATTACAGCAAGCCTGTACCGATGGATGAGTTTGTTGAAAAAATCATGGATGACAACCGGAATTAGTCTTCTGTCTTTTTACGCTGGATGTGTTCTTTCATATCCAGCATTTCTTTTATCTTGGAAAGAAGGTCATTTATCTCAAATGGCTTGGATACGAATTTGTCCATTCCGCTTTCGATAGCCTGGTTTTTATCTTCTTCAAAGGCATTTGCGGTCATTGCTATGATAGGAACATTTGCCTTCTTCTTATCTTCAAGGGCACGAATCTTGGAAGTAGCTGCATATCCGTTCATCACAGGCATCATTACATCCATGAGAACAATCTTGTAATGTCCTGCTGGAGAATCCTCGATCATCTGGATTGCCTGTTTTCCGTTCTCTGCCTCATCAAGGATGAATCCAAGAGTTCCAAGGATTTCTTTTGCGATCTCACGGTTAAGCTCATTGTCTTCAACAAGGAGAAGTCTCACATCTTTGAATGATTCAACAACAGAAGATTCAAAGACATTGACCTTCTTGTCTTCTACTGGAACCTCGCCTTCCTTTGCGTTCTCAAAATCAAAGCATAACAGGAATTCACTGCCCTTTCCTTCCTCACTCTTGACGAAGATGGAACCTTCCATTCTGTCAACAAGGCTCTTTGTGATGGCAAGTCCAAGACCTGTTCCCTGGATCTTTGAGATTGATTTTCCTTCATCGCGTTCAAAAGGCTGGAAAAGCTTCTCCTGGAATTTCTTGGACATTCCAATACCGTTGTCCTTGATTCTGAACTGGTATGAGGAATTGCCATCAGAAATTGCAGGCATCTCAGTGATCATGAACTGGATCTTGCCATACTCAGGAGTATATTTTACAGCATTACCTACGATGTTTATGAGAATCTGATTCATTCTCAGATTGTCGAGAAGCACTGGACGTGTAAGGTTTCCGCGTTTGATAAGACTGTATTCAAGATGCTTAAGCTGAATCTGAGACTGCATTACGGTATCCACATCGCTTACAATCTTGTCGATCGTGCTTACATTCTTATTGATTCTCATCTTGCCGCTTTCAATACGTGACATATCAAGCACGTCATTGATAAGTGAAAGAAGATGATTGCTTGATGACATGATCTTATCAAGATAGCTGCTGATTACCTCAGGCTCATTGATATGGTTCTGGGCAAGGTTTGTAAATCCGATTATGGCATTCATCGGAGTACGGATATCATGGCTCATGTTTGAAAGGAACATGGTCTTTGCGTGGCTTGCGCTTTCGGCCATGTTGAGCGTATCCTGAAGAAGCTTTTTCTGCTTCATCTCATGTTCAATCTCATCATCAACATTCATGAAGGCAAGAAGGAAGTTGCCGGTTTCTTTTATGTCACCGATGCGGACAACCTTGAGCTTCATATATGCCAGCTTGTTGTTGATGTTTGAACGGAAGTTTACATAGAAAGTCTCACGCTTGATCAACTGGCGCAGAATGTTGTCACGGGAAAAGGCCATGCGCATCATGTCGCGGTCATCAGAATAGACGGAAACATCGATGTAGAATTCCAAAGCATCATCATAATACTGCTCGCCAAATTCATCGCTATAGAAAGCACCGGCAACATCGTTCATGCGGACAATCCTGATCCTGTTTGTCATGAGATTGATCATGAATACGTTGGTGTAGTCTATGGAAAGGGCATTGATGATTTCAAGCTGATATACTTTTTCTTCTTCACGCTTGTAGCTTGAAGTGATGTTCTTGACGACGGCAAGACCAAGAATATCTTCCGTTTTCTTATCCTGTGTAAGGATTACAGTGTTTCTTGTCCAGAAAGATTCGCCTTCAAAATTAGGCTTGTTGACGTCAAACCATATTTCGTATTTTCCAGTGATGTATGAATCCATAAGATATGAAGGATCCATATTGCTCAGGAATTTTTCCCTTTCAGTGTCAGCCAGATCCCATGTAACGGACTCAATGAATTTTGTGAAAGAGCAATCCTCTGGAAGATCAAGGGCATGACGGAGCCTTACAACTCTTTCACCAAAGCGCTGCAAAGGATTTCCGATGAGAAGATTCTTTGTAAGGTTGAATTCAAAGACAAGAATGGCATCAGAAACAATGGCCCTCTTGTACTGGTCGCTTGAAACGCCAATAAGCTCATCGCCTATCTGAAGAGGTCTTTCAAGATTTCCAAACTCTGAGGAATTAGTTTTGTTTTCCTGTGGCTCCAAGCCATTTACTGCCATATTACTACGATTATAATGCCAAAAATTTAAAAATCAAATTAAATTAATTGTTATAATTGTAAAAATAAGAAAGGGGACATCCACCATTCCGTGGACATCCCCATGCTCTATAAGAGTTGTTCTAGAAAAAAACTAGAGTCTATCTACAACAAGCTGACCCATAGCCTTTGTGCCTACGAGCTTACCAGCTGCGCTTACAGCATCTCTTTCGCTACCTGCGATGTCACCTGTGCGGTAGCCTTCGTCAAGAACCTTTTCAACAGCAGCTTCGATTGCCTTTGCTTCTGCTTCAAGACCGAATGAGTAGCGGAGGAGCATTGCAGCAGAAAGGATTGTTGCCAATGGGTTTGCAAGGTCCTTGCCTGCGATGTCTGGAGCTGAACCGTGGATTGGTTCGTAGAGTCCAGGACCTGATTCACCAAGGGAAGCAGATGCCAGCATACCGATTGAACCTGTGATCTGAGATGCTTCGTCAGAAAGGATGTCGCCGAACATGTTAGATGTTGCGATAACATCGAACTGGCGTGGATTGCGAACCATCTGCATAGATGCGTTGTCGATGTAGAGGTATGAAAGTGTTACATCTGGGTAGTCGCCCTTGATTGTTTCTGTAACCTTGCGCCAGAGCTGTGATGAGTTGAGGATGTTTGCCTTGTCTACAACGCAAAGTCTCTTCTGTCTCTTCTGTGCGAATTCAAATCCCATGCGAACGATGCGTTCGATTTCTTCCCAAGTATAGCGTTCTGTATCCCAAGCGCTTTTTCCGTCTGCTGCTGTTCCGCGGTCACCAAAGTAGATGCCGGAAATGAGTTCGCGAACGATGAGGATATCAAGGCCATCGCCTACGATTTCATCCTTAAGTGGACATGCATCCTTAAGCTGCTTGAACATAACAGCTGGACGAAGGTTAGCAAATACCTTCATTCCACCGCGAAGACCAAGGAGAGCTTTTTCTGGGCGGAGTTCTGAAGCAAGGTTGTCCCACTTTGGACCACCTACAGCACCAAGAAGTACTGCGTCGCTCTTAAGACACTTGTCCAATTCTTCCTGAATGAGTGGCTTTCCGAACTTGTCGATTGAGCAACCACCTGCTGTAACTGTGTCATAAGACCACTTGTGGCCGAACTTTTCTGCTACCTTGTCGAGAACCTTTACTGCTTCTGCAACAACATCTGGACCGATTCCGTCACCAGGAATAAGTGCAATTTTCTTTTCCATTGTATTTCTCCTACTCCCCGCCATTTCATCAGGAAAAACGGGTTTTATATATACTTAAGTTTCTTTAATAATACTAAAGTATAAAAATTTATGCAAGGGCTAAAAAAGGCCGCACGCCTAAGCAATGCAGCCTTCTATTGTTCCGCAGGGAAAATCCTACATCAATTTGTTGAACCTTTTTTCAAGGTCCTTGATAAGCTTGTATTCAAAGGAATCCACAAGAGCAAACCATGAAGCTTCAACCAAGTCGCAGCTTACACCGTCTGTAGTCCAGCTGTCAGTTCCGTCTGTAGATTCAATGAGAACACGAACACGGCTGGCAGTAGCGCTCTTTCCGTCAAGAACACGAACCTTATAGTCTGTAAGGTGGATGTTGTTTACTGCAGGATAGAATGGTTCAAGAGCCTGGCGCAAAGCAACGTCCAGTGCATTGATCTGACCTTTACCCTCACCTGCTGCGACACGGGTATTTCCTTCTACATC
>JAGHUO010000089.1 GCA_018064785.1 Candidatus Treponema equi | reverse complement strand
GCTGTCATCGTTCACTGAGAATGCTGGAAGCTGGGACACTAAATAATAGAGATGTTCCACTATTTTTTTCCTTTTGGTGCTGCCTTCTTAGCAGGTTCCTTTTTTTCAGTTTCTTTCTTAGCTGGAGCCTTCTTTGCAGGGGCAGCTTTCTTTTCAGCCTTAGCTTCTGGTTCAACCTTTGGAGATTCTTCTGCAATACCTGCAGCAGCTTTCTTCATAAGTTCTGTTGTCTTTGGATTAAGATATGCGCTGAACAAAGATGCAACTTCTTCTGCGCTGAAGTCATAGAATGCTTCTCCCCCCTTTGTACCGATTCTGAAACCGGCAGAAAGTGAAGCATCAGCCTTGATTTCAACACCCTTTGAAAGCTTTCCCTTGAGAGCTGTCTTGATCCCACTTTCAAGAGCCTTTACATCCTTTGCAGGAAGAAGGATTGAAACATCTGAAGCATCGTTGTTTGCAGCCCATGCCTTCACAGCATCAGGGATGATCTTCTTAAGGAGATCCTTATCCATAGCTTTTTCTGTTTCAGCATTTACGAGGGCAGAAAGTTCCTTATTGATTCCGTCGCGGAATGAAATGATAAGATTGCGACCAGCCTGAGCGATTGCATCTTCACTAGCCTTTTCCATGCGTTCTGTTTCAGCTTTAGCAGTCTTAATGATGCTGTCTGCCTTGGCTTCAGCATCGCTAACAATAGAGGCAGCCTTTTTTTCTGCGTCAGCAATAATCTTTGCTGCGGCAGATTCAGCACTTGCAACTCCGTCCTTTTTGATCTTTTCGATCAACTCTTGTAACTGAATGTCCATTACAACCTCTCTATATTTAAGTTTAATATTTTCAAGACTTTGTTATCAGCCTATTTTAACCCGAACTTGTAAACAGTAACTTCGTGATATGGTTTTTCAGGAGTTACGATGCATGGCGGGAAGCTTGCCTGATTTGGTGTATCAGGATAACTTTCCGTTTCAAGGCAGACCGCATCATGTCTTTTATGAACATAACCGTTCTTTCCCTGAGAACCGGCAACCCAGTTTGCTGTATAAACCTGACAGCCTGGAAGTGTTGTAGAAACAGTCATTGATCTTCCGCTTGCAGGATCTCTGAGAACGGCAAACTCCTTTAACCTTCCGTCGAACTCATCGATGCAATATGCATGGTCATAACCATTTCCTGTTGCCTCAATGTCCTTACCGATAAGCTTTGGTTTTCTGAAATCAAATACAGGATTATCATCAACAGAAACAAGCTTGCCTGTAGGAATCAATTTATCGCTAACCTCAACGAATTTAGAACAACTAAGCTGAAGCTCCTGGTCATAGATTGCTCCACCATTGTATCCCTTGAGGTTGAAATATGCATGGTTTGTAAGATTGACTGGTGTCGGTGCATCAGAAGAAGCAAAATACTCAATGAAAAATTCATTCTTTTCAGTAAGTGTATAGACAACCTTTACATAGAGATTGCCAGGCATTCCCTGTTCACCATCAGGACTGAATCTTGAGAATTCAATTCCCTGACCTCTCTTTGTGATTACTTTCTTTGCATCCCAGACTTTCTTCTCATAGCGGTCAAAACCTCCGTGGAGACAGTTGCCGCTGTCGTTGTCATCAAGGACATAATCCTTTCCATTGAGGGAGAACTTGGCGCCACCAATGCGGTTTGCAAAGCGTCCGACGATTGTTCCAAAGCTGAGATTGTCGTTCACAAAGCCTTCAAGAGTCGAGCAACCGAGAACAACATCAACTTTTTTTCCTTTTGTTGAAGGAAGAACAATACTAGTGATCGTGCATCCGTAATTTGAAACGGAAACACTCATCTTTCCATTTGAAAGTGTAAAAAGAGAAACATCCTTGCCGTCGCACAATGTTCCAAATTTTTGTTTTTTAATTCTTAATAGAGTACCCATGCCTTAAATTATACGCTCGTTTGTGGCAGAATTCAAGAAAAGACATAAAAATTAAGACAGATTTAAAAAAAAACATGATATCTCAGAAGACAATGAATTTTCAGGCGGAACAACACCCAGTCCCCTAGAGCATCTGTATTACAAGCCCTACTTCCTGGACTGTACGTGACGTGCGGCGGGCAATTTCCTCTACAGGCAGCCCACTTCCGTGAAGTTCCTTTACAATCTGGGAAAAATCCTTTTTGGGGACTATCTGATCTTCAGCTCTGTAGATAACAGGATTCACAACAGGAATCTCATGGAGAATTTCCGGAGTCTCTTTCTGTTCCTTTTGCTGTGGAAGCACCGAATCAGAAATTCCAAGTTCAGTCCTTGCTTTCTCTGTAAAGGAAAGTTCAGTCTGCCCTGGGACCGAGTTCTTTTTTGATTCGCTTTTCTTTGAAGCCTTTGTAGCCGCCATGGCAGCACGGAATTCACTTTCACGCTGCTGGGTATTCAACTCCCTCTTAAGGACAGCAAGGCGTCTGTCAGCCTCGGCCTTTACCTGGTTGAGCTCCTTGATCTTCTCGTCAACAAGGTTCATGTTGCGTTCCGCGGCGTAGTTTGCCTCACGGATTCTCTCATTGATCGCTTCACGTGTCTCTCCTACGATTTTTTCAGTCGAGAATATTCCGTTGAAACGATGGAGAAAAATCAGCCACATGAGGATATTGAAAACTATAAGAAGAGCAGCTGTAAATGCAATGACAGTCATGTAATCAACCTATAACGTCGATGTGATTTCCAAGGTTAGGATCACGGATCTCATACATCTTTGGTTTTGGAACAGTATCCTGAGGCTCCTGATCCTGAACTTTACCACCAGAAGCCTGGCCTTCAGCATCGAGAAGTCCCTGCCCGGCTCCTCCGCCCTGGTTTACGTCAGCCTTTATGCTGTTTGAATCCTTGTTCTTTGATGCTTCCTGAACAGTACGGGCTTTTTCAGAATCCTGCTGTGCAGTTTTTTCCAGATGGGAACGATTTGCCATATGGGCATTCTGGATTTGAGAAGCATTGAACTGTCCCATTTTGTCCATCTGTGAATATACAGTAGACAAATCAATTGGCTGAATAGCCATCAGGCGCTCCTACATCGCTTACCTGCGATGGATCGAATTTACCGCGCTTTACAAAGCCGTTGTCATAGAAGAATGTAACGGCCTTTGCTTCCGAACGGACCTCATCCAATTCATCACGAACATAAATTTTAGCACCTGGATAAACAGTTCCGCTGGCATTAACGCATCCAACAACCTTAAGTTCACGAAGTCTTTCATTGATTTCGTCAATCTCTTTAGTCATGGTTTCATTCTGTTCAACAAGCTCGGCACGCTGGTTTCTGAAGTTCACGAGGCTTTCTTCCTTCTCTTTTGGCAGTGAACGTCGTACCTTCTTGTTGTTTTCAAGAGTCTGTATGTTAAGATCGATTTCTTCAAGTTCCTTGACGAGATTGGCCTGCATTTCCTGAAGTTCAGAAAGTCTCTGCTTCTTTCTTGGGTCATATCCAACAGAAAGGATGGTTTCGATACCACCACCAGAAGAACCGATATTCTTTGCGGATATTTCCTCTGTGGCAAAAAGCTTTCCACCAATAATGGAAGCACGTTTTCCCTTAAGAACAATTTTCTTCATGGCTGTGACTTCACTGTTCATGATATTGTCGTTTACAACGATATATTCTTCAGCGGTTACCTTTGCATTCTGAATGAAGCGGGCCCAGACAGATTTTGTAGTTGTAATCTCACACTCATCGCGGCCCATGACACCCTGAGAAATAACAATATCTCCACCTGCCTCGATATTACAACGTCCAACGGAACCATAGATTTCAATATTTCCGTCTGCTTTGATATTGAAGCCGTCTTCCACATCACCACGACAAACAACAGTGCCCATATATGTGATGTTTCCAGTCTTGATGTTGACACCCTGTACTTCGTAAACTTCTTCGACAGTGATCTTGTCGCCAACAAGGGTAACATGACCGTTCTTTTCTGCGACAATGGTACGGCCATCCTTATCCAGCTTGGTGTTGGCACCGATAGGAATAGGAATATCCTTACCGTTCCTAGCTTCAAGATAGCGGCCCATGATTGTCTTTCCACCCTTACCGCGGGTTGGAAGAATCTTTATTGCAAGCGGCTGACCTTCAACAACATTCTGGATGAGATTAAGTTCCTTGAAGTCAACCTGACCGTTGGCTGTTTCCTTAAGTTTAAGCTTAGATCTGTCTGTCTCAAACTTATATTCAATATAGGCATCGATACCATGTTCAGGCTGAACTGCTGCTGCAACCTCATAAGGAATGTTGTAGACAGGCATATCGACAAAAGCTTTGATTTTTTCTTCGTTGATACCGGCAACGACACCCTGTGTTGAAAGGGAGTTGATGATCTTGTCCACAGAAATGTCCGAACCACCTGCGGCAGGAGCAGATACTGTAATAGTTGCGGACATTTCATCACGGGAAATATCAACAGCAAGAACAGCATCACCAACAGAAATGTGATTGTATGAACCTACCTCCACATATTCATTGTTGGTTCCGGTTTTTGCCAGTTCCTTAAGCTTATCCTCATCAAGGGAAGTGTTGTCAGGACGTCTTGCCTCACTGACAAGTTCGTCACCATCAACAAATTTTCCTTCTCCCTGAGGTAACGTGACCTTTACAAAGACTCCCGAACCAAATCTTCTGATGTAGAACATTCCGTCTGTATTGACAATTTCTGCTTCTACAACTTCTTCGCTTGATTCTCCCACAGCCACAGACTGGGTCTTCATCTTCTGTTTGATGATTGAAGGGTTTTCATATGCCTTGATTTTCCAGGGCTTTTTCATGAGCCCCATGATTCCGGCTGAACCTTTCTCAATTACTTCGTATTCAAGGTTCTGGACCTTTGTCTCGAGCTGAACGGAAGCATCCGCAAGACAGATATCCAGATCATCACCGATGACCTCCACAGTGGTAATTTTCTTATCCACAAGGAGCTGCTTTTCCAAATCTATACGAAGTTTATCAAGTGTTACCATGAGGGCCCCTTAGAAAATACCTTTTCTTACGCTGGTAAGCTTAGCCCTGAGGCGTAAATTAGCCTTTGAATGAAGCTGGCTGACACGGCTTTCGCTGACATCAAGAACAGCACCGATTTCACGGAATGAAAGATCCTCATGATAATAGAGGACTATGACCATCTTTTCATTCTTTGGAAGTTCATTGATGGCCTGAATGATTACACGACGGATCTCCTCGCGTTCAACTATAACATCTGGATTAAGGCTGGTTGGAGCTTCTATGCTGTCTCCGATGGAAATATGTTCGCTGTCGTCTCCGGAATACCACACATCGTTAAGGGAAAGGACACTTGTGCCGCTGACCTTCATGACAGTTGTCTGGTACTCAGCCTCTGTCATATTCATTGCTTTTGCGATTTCTGCGTCTGAAGCAGTACGACCAAGCTTGGATTCAAGTTCTACGATGGTATCCTCGATTTCACGTGACTTCTGGCGTACGGAACGTGGAACCCAGTCAAGTTCGCGAAGCTCATCAAAGATAGCTCCACGAATACGTGTAGTTGCATATGTCTTGAACTTTACATTCTTATCTGGATCATATTTGTTGATGGCATCGAGAAGACCAAACTGGCCAAAGCCAACAAGGTCATCAAATTCAACACTATCAGGCATACCGGTTGAAACACGACCGGCCACCCATTTTACAAGAGGCATATACTGTCTGATGAGTTTGTCGCGAATTGCTACAGATTTTGTCTTTTTAAACTCTTTCCAGAGTTTAAGCTCTTCATTTTCGTCTAAAACTTCTACTGCCATTTATCCCAACCCTTAAATATCCCTAATAAGGTACAACTAATCTTCTTTTTTCAGCAAAGTACGGATAGCACTTGCGATGATCTTTGAATCCTGCTTCAATACTTCACCACCTTCTGTCATTGCATTGCTGGCAGAAATATTGCCAGACTGCGCAAATTCAGAATCATTGATGACAGATGCAACTGAAGAATCTCCGGAGCTATCATCTCCGCCCTGGTCAGCGAACTCACCGATATCAGGAAGTGCATCTATTTCCTTTACGCCTGAAGCTTTCTTTACAGGCGAAGGTTCTGGAGCTGATGTTCCAGATGGAGCAGGATCATTTATTGCTTTTTCATTTTCATTTACAGGTTTGCCAAGTTCAACAGGTGTAAAACCGCCAGTCCCAGCAGGAGCCGCTGATGCAGCAGCCTCATTCATTCCCGCTGAAGGAGCGGCAACGGGAGCTGGTGTTTCAGGAGCCGAGGTCTGTTCCACAGGAGCCTGTGGCTTATAGGCAAAAGGATTGCTTCCGGCTGAAACATTAAAGGCCGGAGACTGGTCCTCTTCAGTAAGATTTTCATCATCAATGGTAATATTGACCATGGAGCCAGCCTTTGTTCCGGCTGACCTTTTAGAATCATCCGTAGAATCAGATGCAAGAGGATCAAGTTCTAGGAATTTGGAATTAAGCAGATCGATGGCAAAACAGAGGACGGCACCGACAAGGGCGAAGATCAATCCACGGACAAGGGAAACCCCCGGCTTATGAGTGGATACAATACTTATAAGGAAAGAAAGCACAAATCCACATGCTGCAGCAGTGACAAGATTTTTGATTTTCAACATGTGCTCCTCCCATTTAAAAATTACCCAATACATATTTTAAGGCAAAATCACATTGTGGTCAATGAAAAACTTTAATGAGTTGTTGAAACAAAAAAAGGTGTCTCCGCAACCGGAAACACCTTGATATCAACTTCTGTAAAAACTACTTTTTCTTTCCTATAAACTTCTTGAGGAAGTTGGAAACTCCTGCATCTGCAGGAACATCTGTCTTTTCTATGCGTCCAACAATATGCTTGAGACACACAGCAGGCTTTGATGTCGGACTTATGGCCATGAAAGGCTTCTGGCGGATGACACTAGCCTGAACTACAGGATCGTCATAGACAAAACCGATATATTCGACCTTGTAATTAAGGAACTGACCTACAATGTTTATGATAAGGTCAGAAATACGTTTTCCTTCATCAGCAGAATGAACCCTGTTCACAAGAAGCTTAAGGTTGATTGGATGCTGGTCAGAAAATTCAGTCGTGATGATCTTTATGATTCCGTATGCATCAGTAATAGCAGTTGGTTCCGGAGTTGTAATTACATAGACTTCATCCGAAGCAGCAAGGAACTGAAGGACGTTGTTTGAAATTCCGGCACCAGTATCAATAATGATGATGTCGGCGTTACCAAGAGAGGCAAATTCATTTGCAAAATAATCAAGTTCGTCATTTGAAAGATTAGCGATCTTTGCAAAACCATTGGCACCTGCAATGAACTTGAATCCAAATTCAGTATCAATGATGATTTCCTTCATGGTCTTCTTGTGGTTGAGCACGTGCATAAGGTTGTACTGAGGAACAACACTGAGAAGCACGTTGACGTTGGCCATTCCAAGATCACCGTCAATAAGGATTACTTTTTTACCAAGCTGAGCATAGGCGATGGCAGTATTGACCGCAATGTTAGTCTTTCCTACACCACCCTTACCGCTTGTAATGGCAATGATCCTTGTTTTATGATCTTTTCCTGATTTATGGAAATTATTTTCATTCATAAGTGAGCGAAGCTCTTTTGCCTGTTCTTCCATCTAAAATTCTCCTACGGGCACTGCGGAACTAAAAATGAAATCCGCTATCAATCTTATCGGCATTTTCAAGTTTTTTTTCAACATCTTTCTCATCGAATTTAAAGCCTGAAAGCCTTTTTACGAACCACATTGGATCCGCACGCTCAATGGTCTTCATTACTTCCTGTCCCGTTGTAATCCATGAAACAGGTTTCTTGCGCTCAGAAAGCACGCTTATGACACGTCCATAGCTCTTTGTCTCGTCACATTTTGTGATTATGACGCTCTTGAAGTTGAAGGACTCAAAATTGCGGATGATGTTCTCAAAATCCTCCACACTGACTCCGGCCGTAACCGCAAGATAGACACTTTCATGAATGTTCTTCACATCAAGGATTGTATGCATCTTGGCGATGTTCTGATAATCGTTAGGACTGTATCCGGAAGTATCAACAAATATGTAGTCGCTGTTCGAGGCATAGCTTTCATAGAGAGTCTTGATTTCTTCCGCAGTCTCAGCCTTGTCTACATCAACGCTGATGATTTCCGCCCATCGCTTTAACTGTTCTGCGGCGGCGACACGCATTGTATCTGTCGTGATCATGCGAATTCTAGGCATGAACTTATAGTTTTCCTTATGGTTTCTGAAATCAACGGCAATATGTGCACCCATTTTAGCGATGGTAGTGGTCTTTCCAACTCCAGTCGGACCAACAAGGATGACAACCTTAGGCTGAACTTCCGGTTCAGGCTTAGCTACAGGAATGCTTTCGGCGATCCATTCGACGACCTTCTGCTGAACATAGTCAAAATCGTTCAATTCATCGATTGAAAATTCCGACTTCATTCTCTTGCACATGTCGTTTCTATATGATTTTGAGAATCCATTATCCTCAAGGAGATCCCTGATTTTTGAGATTGAATTATGCTCACCTTCCGTGGTAGTCGCCTGCACCACAGCCTGCATCTGCTCAGACATCTTGTCGCGGAATTCTTCCATCTGCTTGGCAATCTGGGCGATCTGGATGGTATTGGTCACATTTCCCGTGTTTTTAAGGAGCTCGTCACGCACAGCCACAAAACTTGGATCAGAGGCAGACGGAATCCTGGAACCCGCCATAGAATTCATTCCACCCATCTGAGGGAAACCACCTGACGACATGGTCCTGCCAAGAGGCATATCATAGGCGGAATTCTTTATTCCCTGTACAGGCTGTACATTCTGGGATTTTATCTGATATCCAATTTCAACAATGTCCTTCTGGAAGAAACCTAAAAAACCAGGCTTGAGCTTGCGTTTGGTGCTCATGATCTGGAAACCGGTTCCGTACGTATCCCTCAGCTTATCGAGACAGTCCTGCCTTGAATTGCCAGTTATGTACAAAAGTTCATCTGTTTTTGCAGCATCGTTATACATTTATTTCCCCAATCGACTCAATTTGAATATTAGAACCAGCATTTACAACTTCTGGTATGGAAAGAACTATGAGACCTGGCATTTCACGTTCGGTCGCATACTTCACAAGACGACGGACCTCGCTAGGCACAAGAATCACAGGAGGAACATTTGCATACCTCTGCCTCATCTGTGCCACAGCACTGCTGACAGCGGTAATGAAGTTACGGCCATCAACAGGATCAAAGGCAACGACAGGACCAACTCCAACCTGTATGGTCGAATGGTCAAGAATATTCTGACAGAGGCTCTGTGACATGTTCAGGACATGGAGAACCTTGTTCTCATCGACAAACTGCTGGCATATCTGGGCACCAAGGGCTTCTCGGACTTTCTCAGTGAATTCCCATGTATAATTGCATACCTTTCTATAATCACCCATGGTTTCAAGGATAGTAACCATGTTACGGATACTTACGCGCTCTTCAAGAAGACTTCTGAGGACAGCCTCGATTTCACCGTATGTGAACCTGTCTGGTCCGGTAGTGACTTCATCAACGACAACATTGTTCTGTTTCTTGATTTCCTCAAGGATAGCGCTGACACTCTGACGGCTAAGGATCTTGGCTGCATTACCACGGATGAGTTCCGTAAGATGGGTCGCAATGATCGTAGGAGCATCAATGATGGCATAACCGGCTTTTTCAGCTTCAAGTCTTTTTGCTTCAGGAAGCCAGATGGCATCCATTCCAAAGGCAGGATCCTTTGTCTTTTCACCTACCATCTCGCGGTCCTTTGGAACTCCACCTGTATTAAGGCACATGAAGTGTCCCATCTTGAGTCTTCCCTTGCCAACTTCAATACCACGGATCTTGAATGAGTATTCTTCCGGAAGAAGAGCCATCTGGTCCATGATGTGTATTGGTGGAATTACAAGTCCAAGATCAAGAGCTGCCTCACGGCGGATTCTCTTTACACGGGACATAAGTTCAGCACCCTTCTCGTTGTCTACAAGAGGAATGAGAGCATAACCAATTTCAAGTGAAAGATCATCAAGCTTGGCTACAGGAGAAATCTCTTCAGCTCCGCCTTCACCCTTTTGTGGGGCATTCTGTGCCTGCTGTGCCTGGACGGCCTGCATCTCTTCTTCTTTCTGCTTTGCCTTTGTGAATCTATATCCGACAAAAATGAGAAGAAGGCCAATAGGTATGAGAACAAGACTTGAACCATTATGGAAGGCAGCACCAAGAACAAGGAGTGCAACACCGAC
>JAGHUO010000060.1 GCA_018064785.1 Candidatus Treponema equi | reverse complement strand
CAAGGTGCCAAAGAAAGCGGAATTAAGATAATGACATCAGAAAAAAAATGGCGGGCCCCAGCGACGGCGGAAAGGGCAATGGATAACCTCCCGCTTCATTTTATAAAGCGTTGTGCTTTTTGTGACGGGTCCCAGCGACGATAGTTCTGCGGCGCGGATGTTTAGCTGTTTACTATGTTGTTTACCCACACGCCCTTCTTGATGAGAAAGAGGCCGATGGCGCACTTTATCAGATCCAGGCTTTTTACGATCAGATAGATCATGATTATTCCCAAGACAGTGTAGCGTGTGAGGACAAAGGCAACGGGCACTATGAAGACCCAAACAAACACACTGTCAAAAAGGAAGGTAATGAAAGTCTTTCCGCCTGAACGCAACGTGAAATAACATCCGTGGACAACTGCAAGCACCGGCAGGAAGACTCCTGTCTGCAGGATGAAATTGGACGCAAGGGCGATGACTTCTTGTTCCGTATTATAAAAGGACGGAAATAAATTCCTGCATACTACCAAAACAGCACCGACCATTGCGCTGACAACAGCCGACAAAGCTATCATTCTGCTGGCTGTAGACTTTGCCTCTTCATTCTTACCTGCACCAAGAAGCTGTCCTGCGAGAATTGAAATGGATTCTCCAATGGCGAAAAGGAAGACATTAAAGAGATTTGCGATTGTGTTTGTTATGTTGATCGCGGCAACAACGGCAAGTCCACGCAATGAGAAGCTTTGGTTCAGCATGGTAAGGCCAAGGGACCAGAGGGTTTCGTTTGCGGCAAGTGGAAGTCCTTTGATGATGATTTTTTCAACAAGAGGAACAGGAACCTTGAATGAAGCAAATGCACCTTCTATGAATCTGCAGCGATCCTTATGGGTATGGGTCCAGATAATCTCGATTCCGCTTTCAACAAAACGGGAAACCACGGTTGCGATTGCAGCACCTTTCACGCCAAGCTCAGGAAATCCGAATTTTCCAAAGATCAAGAGATAGTTGAGGATAAGGTTCACAAAAACAGCGACAAACCCAGCTTTCATTGGAACAGAAGTTTCGCCGATGTCACGTAGGGTTCCAGCATAGGCCATGCCCACAGCAGTAGGAATCATACCTATAAGCATTATCATCATATAGTCTTTTGCATGCTGCATGGTTGCAACAGGATCGCCTATACTGTCGGATTCATGTATGAATTTTTCCATGAAAGTCTCGCCGAAAATCAGGAAAACCACCGCACCTATGATTGTTGCAATTCCAACAAGATAGAGTTTTATCCTGAAGGTATCTCTTACACCCTTATGGTCGCCTTTGCCAAAAAACTGGGCTGTAAAGATTCCGGCTCCACAGGAAGAACCCCAGACACAAAGAGTAAAAACAAAAAACAACTGGGAGAAAATGCTTACACCGTTCATGGAATCAGTTCCGCATCGACCGACCATGAGATTGTCCAGGAGTCCTACGAAATTGGTTATTGTGTTCTGGATTACAATTGGAAGAGTAATCACCGCCACGTTCTTGAGGAACTTTTTGTCACCAAAGAATTTCATAACTGCATTCTATATTAAATGTCCCCATTATTGTAGATACATGACAAAAAAAGTATAATCGTTTCCAAGAGGTACAAAAATGTTACTTGCAAAAAGACTTGAAAACTTACATCCATATGTTCCAGGCGAGCAGCCTAAGGACCGTGTATACATAAAACTCAATGCAAACGAAAATCCATATCCTCCATGCAAGGCTGTGGCAAAGGCAGTAAAGAAAGCCGTGGCAAAAAAAATCAGCCAGCTTGGTCTTTATCCCGATCCTGACAGCAACGAACTTCGTTTTGCCATCGCAGAGATGCTCAACGAGACAGGAGGCTGCTTTAACAATTCAAGGGAAGCAAAGAAGGCTCTTCCATTCACGATCACACCTGACATGATTTTCTGCGGAAACGGAAGCGATGAAGTATTGAGCTTTGTCTTCTATACGTTCTTCGATAGCGACCGTCCTCTTGTAATGCCAGAATTCACATACAGCTTCTATCCTGTATACTGCGGATATTACAACATTCCAATGTGCCAGGTTCCGCTCAAGACAAACTGGGAACTGGACACAGACAAGATGCTTGAGGAAGCAAATAAAAACGACAGCGCCATCATCTTTGCAAATCCAAACGCACCTACAGGAATCGCCCTTAAGCGCAATGAAGTTGCAGCAATGATCGAAAAGGCTCCAAAGGACAAGATCTTCATCGTAGACGAGGCATATGCTGACTTTGGAGATGAAAGCTGCATTCCTCTTCTTGAGGAATATGACAACCTCGTGATCGTAAGGACATTCAGCAAGAGCCTTTCTTTTGCAGGAATGCGTCTTGGATATATTGTCGCAAGCCCTGATCTTGTTCGTTCAGTGTTCACAGTAAAAAATTCCTTCAACCACTTTCCTGTTGATTTCCTTGCACAGACAGCAGGTATCGCCAGCTGTGAAAATTATGACTACTGCGAAGAAAACGCAAGAAAGGTTGTTGAGGAAAGAGAAAGCATCACAGCATTTCTTCGTGAGCGTGGATGGTTTGTAATTGATTCAAAGACAAACTTCATCTTTGCAAAGAAGGAAGGCGTCAAAGGTACGGACATTTATCAGGCAGTCAAGAAAGCCGGAATCCTTATCCGTCACTTTGCTACTCCAGGCATCGAGGAGTTCGTCCGCATTTCAATTGGAACAAAGAAGCAGATGGATCTTTTGAAATCCGTTCTTAAAAATATCTGACACGAGGCGTCTATGAAATTTTTAGTAATCAGCGACATTCACGGTAATCTTGAAAATCTTGAAAAACTTGCACCTATGAGCAAGGAAGCAGACGGAATCATCTTTGCCGGTGATTTTACTGAATTCGATAATGAGAAAAGCGGAATTCCTGCACTTAAAGCACTTTGCAAAATGCATGAAACTATTTTTGCAGTACGCGGAAACTGTGATTATCCTTCACTTGAAGAAGAATTCGAAGCAAGCGACATCAGCTGCGAGCGTCAGCTTGTAATGCACGAAGGTCTTGCTTTTGCAGGCAGCCACGGCGGAAGCAAATTCACAGGCACAACTCCAAACGAAAGAACTGAGGAAGATCTTCAGTCGGATTTCAATATCATCACAGAAGAAGGTTCACAGGAATGGGACAACCTTATCGCCGTGATGCATAATCCACCAAAAAACACAGACTGCGACAAGATTCCAGGAAACATCCATGTAGGCAGCGAGCTTTCAACAAAGTTTATCGAGGAATACAAGCCTCTTGCTGTTGTCACTGGACACATCCACGAAAGCGCCGCCATCTGCAAGGTTGGAAACACAACAATAATCAATCCTGGCGCAGTCCTTGAAGGAAAATACGCCTGGCTTGAGGTAAGCAAGAAAGACGGAAAATGGACCGTTGATTCGGCTGAACTCAAATCACTTTAAAAACAGAAAAGAGATTGCTGCGCCGATTGAGTTGGTCGAAATCAAGAACCATACACTAAACATAGGGCGGTTTCGACCAGCTCAACCACCCTAACTTACATCATTTATTTCAACTTATTGTAGATTTCTTCCACCTTTGGCCGTGCCGCAAGGAACACTTCCACAACCTCAGGATCAAAGTCACTTCCACTGCCCTGCTCTATGATTTCAAAACACTTGTCCAACGGCATGGCATCACGATAGCACCTCTTTGCAGAGACAGCATCAAAGACATCGGCAACTGCCATGATTCTTGCACAAAGCGGTATATGCATTCCGCTTATTCCTTCTGGATAACCACGTCCATTCCATTTCTCATGATGGAACACGGCAACGTTGTAGACCATTTCCGCATACTTCTTGTTCTGGTTCAGGTGCCAGAAAGTATCCTGGATTATCTGCCCCCCAAGAATCGTGTGTTTTTTCATTGTGGAGAATTCTTCGTCCGTAAGTTTGCCAGGCTTCTGAAGAACAGCATCAGGTATGGCGATTTTTCCAATATCATGCATAGGTGCCGCAAGAATCATTGATTTGATGAAATCCTTGGTAAGCTCTTTTTTGTGAATCTTCTTCTTTTTCATTTCATCAAGAATAAGATCAACATATGCGGAAGTCCTTCTGATGTGCCCGCCTGTACTGTCATCCCTGTTTTCAACAAGAGTAGAAAAACCCATAATCATTCCCTGGTGATATTCCTCCAGGTTCTTCAGGGCTGGATTTTCAAGATGGAGCACACAGGCAACCATGACTACAGTGACAGAAAGGCTTGTGCATAATATCTGCGGAACAAAACACTGAATGCCGGTCATTATCACCGCAAAGCCAAGAGCCGAAATAACTCCAAGCCTGCTTCTCTGTTCAAGATGACGGCTGTAGATCAAAAGCAGAATGAAACAGCCAAGAAAGAAAATCACATTTGCGACAAAGGAGATATAAACCGCCATTCCCATGGAATAATCAGTGTATTTGCCATAGTTGTAATCAAGGCTTCTATAGTTCAGCAAGACAGAAGACATGCATATGAATTCGATTATAGACGGAATCACAATCTTCCATTTCTTGCATTCCGAAAGCCCAATAGTAACTTTGAGCAGATAAAGGAACAGAAAGAAAACAGTGGCATTCAAAGACAGAAAAAAACAAAGATGCATAGCCCTGTTAAAGCACTCACCCACAGTGAATATATGGTTTACCGTATAGGCAGTTATTCCATCAAAGGCGACGGAAAGAATAGCAATATGATGCATGATATAAAACAGACAGTTTTCCTTGCGTAGTTTCTTTTCATTGAACAGATGATGTGTCATATATAAAAGAATAAGAAAGCAGGCAAACTGCATTTTACTGTTCTGTAAATAATCCATAAAACCCGATCCTCAAAACAAAATCCATATGATGGACTATCTGTTTCTTCTATCTCCACAAACGTTTACATAAAAATTCTTTTTCTCAGTGTACATTCGCTTGTCCGCTTCTTTTTCCAGATCAGCGATGGTGCAGTCTGAAATTTCATTGGCACAGACAATACCTTTTGAGAATGAAAGTTCAGAAGTATAAGTTCCCTTCCATTTTTTCCTGTTGTCTTCCATCATCATAAGACAGTGGTTGATTTCTTCTTCCGAGCATTTAAGTATCGCGATGAACTCATCACCGCCAACACGGAACAGTTCACCAAGAGAACATATAGAGGAACTTATGACTCCTGCGACTCCAACGATGAGCTCATCTCCGGCTTTGTGTCCCTTTGTATCGTTGGTGACCTTAAGACCGTTTACATCGAATCCAATAAACCAGAGATTCTCAGGTATTCCATTTTCCTCATACTTGGCAATATGGTCATCATAAGCACGGCGATTATACAAACCTGTAAGGGCATCCGTATTGGACATGAGAATAAGGTGTTCTTCCTTGCGCTTAAGCTCATCTACGATCTGGCACATGTAGACTACCTTGGCAAGATTTTCTGATGGAGGGTCGACACGGACAAATGAAAATTTAAGCCACTGGTCATCAACATTAAGGACTTCAATGGAAATTTCTGTTCTGCTGCTCAGGCGTTTTCCGAGTGTAGAAAAATCAGTGAACTCGATTATCTTTTCACGATGGGCGGCACATACTCTTTGCCTCATGATTCTCCATATGACATCCTGGATCGGCATGTCAGCACTTTCGGAAACCAAGCGATGGATATGGTTCAGGGCATTGATCTCGATGATCGAGCCGCTTTCAAAATCAATGAGATGGGAAGTGGCATAGATGGAAGCGATTGACTTTAGACATTCCTGTTCCATCTTTTCTTTTTCCATGGTTTCACGAAGAAGCTTGTTTGTACGGGCTTCTTCCATTTTCTCGTCGTTTATATATTCCATGAGAAGGAAACATCGCTCTAGGATTCCATGCTGGTTGACCCAAGAAGGAACAAAAGTAATCCTATACCAGCCACGGGAATAGGTTTCGATCTCGATGGATGTGACACTTTTGCCAACTATGCTTTTTTTGAGACCTACGGAATCAGTCATTCTTTTGAAAAGCGCATATGATTCCGGCTTAAGATCCTGAGAAAATTTTGTAAGATCAAGATTGCTGACATGGTTTTCCTTGCCTTCTTCGCCAAAGAAACCTTCCGTATCATGAAGAACATTTATCTTGTGCTCGCAGAAGTCAATGGAAACGACACTGCAGAAGTTTACGAGAAGAGCATTTGAAAGTTCAATTTCCTTAAGAAGCTTGTTGTTGGAATCTGTGATGTCCTGATAATACCCCTTAAGCCTTGTACCTTTACCATTGTATTTTTCATCAAGGATACTGCCACAGCGAACTGTTATTTTTCCAAGCTTTGGATGGTTGTAAGGATAAATGATCTCGGCAGGCGTACCTTTCATTGCCTGTACATCAGCGTCAACAACCTGCGAAACAAAATCAGGATCAATCCTGTCATACCAGAACATATAGTTTGCTTCCGGATCAGACCAGTCTTCGATACCTATGATCTCCGCAGTTATGGAATCAAGGTAAAATCTTGGAGCGCCGTCATTGACAACAAAACTCCAGAGACCAAGATGGGCACCACGAAGAATCTCAATCATATTGTCATGCTCATCACGCCTGAGTTTTTCCTGAGCATCACGTTCATCGACAATATGCTGGATGTCACGTGTGGTGATATATACAGTAGAAACATTCCCTTGCTCATCAAAAGATGGAGTCATGACGCACTGAAGGGAATGATATCTTCCGTCTATGAGAAATTTATTTTCGTAATGGAAAGTCTCTTTAAGTTCTTTAAGGAATTCCAGACTGTAGTAGGAGTGCATCCGTTCAAGATAATCGGGATGACAGAACTGGTTAAGGAATTCATGTGTATTCTTCATGGATTCAACGGAACCATCATGCTGAGGATTCATCCTGTCAAACAATGTGTGGATCTGCTGTGTATTTACATTCAGCTCCCAAACAGCATCCGCAAAATTAATCATGTTCTCAAAAAGAGCACGGTTAAAAGTCTGACATTTCAATTTTCCGTCTTCTAATGGTTGCTCATGTTCCGCCATGGAAAACTCCTAATCATCATCTAAATACATCATAATCATACCATAAATTCATGAATTTTTACAGAACCACATAAGAGTTTACAAGGCGGAATCCTTCACGCTGGCCTTGCATTACGGAATCTAACCGCGTCTGTACTTCTTGCTGAAGAACTTTGAGAATTCATGATGGAAATTCTCCTTGCATGAACGTGAAACAGATATCCGCTGTTCACCTTCGAGGATTATCTCATCATTGGAAATACTTGTGATTCTTTTGATATTTACAAGATAGCTTGAATGTGGAATGGCAAAACCTTCATCCTTAAGTTCTTCTGCAAGGACAGCCAGCTTTTCACGGGAAGTAATTTTCACATCGCCGTCATTGATGGCAGAATTCTCAGAAAGCACGACATGACAGCCATGCTTTGCCTTTTCAATGAAAAGAATGTCATTGACAGGAATCATCACAGCCTTTCCGTCCGACACGACTTCTATTGTCTTCTGCTCTTTTCTTCTCTTCATTTCAACAAGAAGACTATCTACTGTGCGTGCGATTTTTTCCTTGCTTTCATTTTTAAGGATATAGCGGTAAGGCGAAACTTCAAAGTGTTCTGTCTGTGGTGTGACAACGGCAGAACAGAAACATATGACCGCAGTCTGGTTTTTCTTGCGGAGTTCAACAGCGGTCTCAAAGCCACTCATAAGACCCATCTGCATGTCTATGAGAAGAAGATCAGTATTTTCCTTCATGTCCTCAAGATAACTCAAACCAGAATTGAAAGTGTGGATGTTCATGGAAGCCATGTCATAATGCTCACTTTTTTCCACAGCCATCTTAAGCTGAATGAGGTCACTTTCTGTGTCGTCACAAATCACGATTTCATACATTTGATATTTCTCCTACCGATTTTGGAAGACAGATGCTGGTGACGAAGATATCGTCACTGGATTCCATGTCAAAGACTCCGCCGTACTTCTCACAGAGGGACTTTATGTTCATAAGACCAAGTCCATGTTGTCCTGGAAGTTTCTTTGTGGAAACCAATCTTCCGTTTGCCATCTCAATACTTCTATAGTGATTCTCCACAATAAACATTATGAAGTTACCATCTGTCTCAAACAATTTTACGCTGACAGGTTCCGTGCCCCTGTGGCCTTTGCTTTCCTGCCATTCAGATTCAGCCCTTACAGCATTGTCGATCATGTTTCCAAACATAGCGATAAGGTCTATGTCCTCAAAACCCACAAGTTCAACTTCCGGCTCAATCTGAAAATCAATGGCCACCTGTTCCTTGCCAGCAAGTGTTTCCTTCTCATTGAAAAGGGCATTTACAATCCTGTTGCGGACATACTTTCTTGGTGTATTTTTCTGAAGCTCTATGTTCATCACCTTGAGAAGTTTTTCTATTTCCTCAGTCTTGCCTTCAGCACAAAGTCCACCTATGGCCGCAAGATAATGCTTTTCATCATGACGGATGATGGCCTGCCTCTGCTCGATTTCATCAAGACGGTCGTAATATTTCTTTTCCATCTCGTATTTTCTGGTAATGCGCTCCAGTTTATGGAAAACAGGATTCTCGCTGTTGAGAGCCACCGAGACCACAATGAGTGAAACATTCAGGCTGGAAACAAGGGATTCAGGGAAAATCAGCTGAATCAAAGTAAAGAACAAAACCGCAAAGAAGCATGAACCGAATGTAAGCTTTCTCAACGGATCTGCCCTGAGCACATATTTTCTTCCAAAAACAACAATGAAGAAGAGGAACATCGGAACCATTGAAAAGACAATGAACACCGGTGCACCATAGGAATAATTTGTCCTTTCTCCATGAACTACCCTCATGGAAGGAAGAAGAAGCAATGTCGCCGTCATGAGGGAAACAGCCAGCACACCAAAGAAAATTTTCTGTCCCAGGCTGTCTGGCAGTCTTCCTGCTATCGAGCGAAAATAGAAATACATGAGCCAAAGTTCCAGCTCCAGAAGTATGTAGAAGATTCCATGAAGCACAAGGTTTACATTCCAGGGAACAACATGGGGACTGTTGACGGACCAGGCAGTCAAAGCATCAAAGACGACACAGATTTCCCCTACGACATAGAGAAGATCCGCAAACACATTGCAGTCATCATCTTTATCAGCAAGCCTTAATGAGAGAAAACCTATGTACAGCAGGAATACGAGACAACCTATCTGTAATCTGCAGCAACTGAAAAATTCTGCCATACCTTTATTCTAGCATACTAAATTTTCTTTGCAATGCTCCTGTACTTTAAGTAATTGATCATGGAGCGGATCAATTCATCAGTAATTATTGCAACAAAGACACCGGCAATTCCCATATCAAAAACCCTTACAAACAGAAGTGCTGTTGATATGACGATACATGAACCTGCGATCTGAGTGAAGAACATCCACATTGTGTTTCCGCTTCCACGGATGGCGCTGCCTATGATGATGTTTCCAGACTTTCCATATAGATTTATGCACATGAGGATCAGGTATATTCCGCAGCTGGCGATGAGTTCCGGATCCTTTGAGAATAGCCCGATTATTTTTCCAGGGAACAGGACACAAAGCAAAAGCATCACCAGTGAAACACCTGTCGAAAGAATTCCGGCTGAAAGAGTCGTACCGCAGTACTTGTCCCTGTCACAGGCACCCTTTGCTTCTCCGCTTAAAGTCAGTGTGGCATTTCCAAAGGAACCGATGACAACAACAACAAGAAGTTCCACACCAAAAATCATGGAATAGATTCCTGCTGCCATTTCATTGATGGAATTGAGAATGACAATGAGGACAAGGTTTCCTCCATTCCATGCAAAATCCTCGAAGGCTGTGTTGATTCCAAGCTTTACGGACTTCAGGAACGGAACAGGAGATGACTTTTTTACAGCG
Source organism: Candidatus Treponema equi (assembly GCA_018064785.1). GTDB lineage: Bacteria > Spirochaetota > Spirochaetia > Treponematales > Treponemataceae > Treponema_D > Treponema_D equi. Next base: position 20,723 of record JAGHUO010000060.1, on the reverse strand, counting down.
GCCAAAGAAGGACGTGTAAAAAGCTTCTTGCTTGTAAAGAAAATGAAGGAAGAATATGCCATGCCTGAATATTCCGCTATAACAGTCGCAATGGCAGCACCCTTCATTCCCATTGCAGGACAACCAAGATTACCAAAGATCATCACCCAGTCCAGGAAGATGTTCAGCCCTGCACGGATGAGTCCATACCACATCATCGGCTTTGTGTAGTTTGAAGTCTGCATTATGACCATCGATGAAGACTGAAGACCAACAAGGAGAATCGAAAAAGAATAATATTTTGTATATTCTACGCAAAGAGGAAGTACATTCTCCGAAACGCCCATGGCAATGTATACATACTGGCTGAAAAAACGCCAGAAAATGAAAAGCATAACCGGAACCACATTTGTCCATACAATCATCGAGGCTGAATATTTTTCTACTTCAGCGGTGTCCTTGGCTCCAACCTTCTGGCTGATGATTATGGAAGATCCTATGACCACAGAAAAGCAGAAAGAAAGCGAAGTCCACACAGGGCTGCTTACATTTCCTATGGCACTGAGATAGATATCATTCATCTGGCCAAGAAAGGCCTTGTCGATAATCATCTGGATCTGGCTTATTACGTTTGCCAGAATCAAAGGAAGAGCGATCTTGAAAATTGAATTAAAATAAGTCCTATTGAGTTTCATAGAGATAATATAGCAAAAATAAAGAAAACCTGTTCTATGTAAGGGCAAAAATTACAGTCTAAAGGGCAAATTCCACAGCCTTTTTCAGCACAGATCAAATCACAGATCGAGGATTTTTCAAATTTAAAATCAATGATACAATGAAAACTCGAGAGAGCTGGAGGAATATATGCATCTAAAAAAAATCATCCTGTCCTTGGCGGCCAGCTGTCTTTTTCTGACCGTTCTGTCTTCCTGCAAAGTCGAAATCGAAAAGATATATCTATGTCCTGTCTGCTACACGGAACATGGTTCATCAAAAGCCGCATCCGACTGCTGCACTTCCACCGAGGAGAATCCTGCAAGCGATGTCAGTCCAGCCAATCTTAAAATAGCCGGAAGGAATTTCGGCAAGACGGAATTTGTCACCGTGATTCCAAAAGGCAAGACCGCAACCATCCACAGAGAGAATGACACGGATGCAAACGGAAGAGATTATTCCGACGTTTTCTACAGCGGAAGAAAAGTCACTTTGTCCCACTATATGATATGCAAATACGAAGTGACAAACGAACTTTATGAACATGTCATGGGCAAATTATATTTTCCTGATGAGGAAAACCGCTACGGAACTGAAAGACAGAAATACCGTCCTGCGGCAGGAGTCAGCTGGTATGATGCAGTCATCTTCTGCAACAAGCTAAGTGAACTTTGTGGATATGATAAGGTCTACGAAATTTCGGACATTAAATATTCATACAAAGGGAAACCTAATGAATATGTCTATTCCGCAACCGTTACCTGGGATTTCTCAAAGAACGGCTACCGTCTTCCAACAGAGGCGGAATGGGAATACGCGGCCCGCGGAGCATTGAATTCTGAAACAGACTGGAAGTACAGATTTTCCGGCGCAGACAATGCAAAGCTTGTAGGATGGACCAGCGTAAATTCAGCCGGAGCCAAAGACACGGACTACATCTTGAAGACACACGAAGTCGGAATGAAATCACCCAACGCACTTGGTCTATATGACATGAGCGGAAATGTCACCGAATGGTGCATGGATTATTTCAGAACCGTCACAGAAAACGGCGACACGGCTCATGGAAACAGGGTCAACGATAAAGGAATTTCAAACATAGATCCCTGTCTTGGGAAAGGAAAGTATGCCAACGTGGTGCTTCGTGGCGGCAGCTATAAGGATGACAACGGATATGCAACTATGTGGCAAAGACTTGGAAAACCACGCAACGCAGGCCATGGCTTTTCAGATTCAGAAAACTACCAGGGCATCCGCCTTGTAAGAAGGGACAATTAGACAAGAGCGGACTGGAAGAACGTTTGCGCACTGCTCGCCTTTTTCCAGTCCGTCCTAAACCCACACACCCCTGCTATGAGTTTATGCTTCGAATCAAAGTTACTATATAGCGATTTAAATAAAAATAGCACCCGAAATTATCGAGTGCTTGTTACGTGAGACTGACACGATTCGCCGCGACAGTCTCAAACCTCCTGTTTGTTCCCTCTGCGGCGTCTTCATTCACTTTCAACGACGTCCTGTCGTTGAATCCTCATTAACGCTCCAAGTCTTCGCGTTCCTGAGGACCGTCCTAAACTCACACGCCCCTGCTATGAGTTTATGCTTCGAATCATACTATTTCTGATGTGGTTTAAAATAAAAAAGCACCCGAGTTTATCGAGTGCTTGTTACGTGAGACTGACACGATTCGAACGTGCGACCCTCACCTCCGCAGGGTGATGCTCTAATCCAGCTGAGCTACAATCTCAGAAAGAACAAAAGACGTTGCTAAAGCAAGTATCCTTGTTCTAGTAGCGGAGACGACAGGGGTCGAACCTGCCCACCGCTTGCGCAAGTGACGGATTAGCAATCCGTTGTATTACCGCTCTACCACGTCTCCAATCTCTAAAAAACCTGGGCTTTTTAGTTTACGGAGCGAGAGGGATTCGAACCCCCGGTGGGTCTCCCCACGCCTGTTTTCAAGACAGGTACTTTCGACCACTCAGACATCGCTCCAAGAAAGTAAGAGCATCTTATACAAGATAATAAGTTATGTCAAGAGAAAATCCAAAAGAAATTTCAAAAAATTTCGTTTTTTCCCCAGGGGTTTTCATGGCATGCAAGGCAGCTGTTGTGGTTCCGCATGATTTTTCCTCTTTCAATCCTCAACTTTCTTTCCCCAATGCCGATAAACTAAAGGCAGAACCATTTTTTTTGCATGAAACAGGGACAAAGAGGTTTTATATGAAATCAATCGGAATCAAACTTGCAGACGGATCTTTCTATCCATTGCTTGAAGAAGGCAATCCAGAAAAGAGAACTCTCGATCTTACAACTGTAATGGACAACCAGACAAAGGTTCAGGTTGAAGTTTACAGAACAGATACGGGAACCCTCGAAGGTGCGGAATACATTGATACTCTTGAAATCAAAAACCTTAAGCCTCATGAGAATGGGGAACCAACCCTCTGCCTTGCAATCGACGTTGATGAAAACAATGAGCTTTCTGCGGAAATCAGAGATCCTGAGACTGGCAAAAAAAGCGAGATTCAGGTGACTCTTCAGTCAAGAACACTTGCAGGCATAGACAACATGAGCCTTGAAGATGAGGAGGATGACGTGACAATTTCGGACGATGACCTTGAGAAAGCAGGTCTTGATGATTTTGTAGAGAAAAAGGAAGTCGGTTCAGAGGAAATTCCTCTTCCGGCAGAGGACTTTTCTTTTGACGAAGTAAATGAACCGACACAGGCGGATGACACCATGATGCCTGAAGAAAATACAATTGCAGAAACCTCAGAAGAGACAACTGCCACTGAAGATGACATATTCGGTGAAAACAGCCTTGACCTTCCTGAATTTGGAGAGGAGCCTGCGGTAGAAGAAGAGCCGGTAGTTGAAGAAAGCGTCGTTTCAGATGATGAGGCCGACGATCTTTCATCAGTGGACCTTCCATCATTTGATGAATCCATGTTCGACATGCCAGAAGAAAATTCTTCCGAGGAAACTGCAGCTGAGAATGCAACAGAAGATTCCCCATCAATAGAAGAGACTTCAGAAGAAAAATTCGACGACATGATGGACACATCATTTGAGGATTCCTTTGACAGTTCTCTTGATGAAAGCTCAGAGGATACTTTCGCAGCACCTCCAATCGAGACGACTTTCGACGAACCTTTGGAAGATACATCCATTGATGAACCAGCAGAAGAAGATTCTTTCTCTGAAAGCTTCTCGCTTCCTGACTTTGACGACAATGATGACTCAACTGAATCGGAGACAATAGAAGATCTTGATCTCCCGGATTTCGATGACCTTGAGGCAACAAACCTTGACTCACAGTCATTTGATGATTCTTACAAGGCAGACAGCGAAGACGACTTCACACTTCCACCGGACTTTGATGAGGACCCACCAAAGAATCCTACATTCGCTCCAAGCACAAGCATGTTCAGCAATCTTTATGACAAGGAAACTCTTGAAGGTACTTCAGGCTCATACGACTACAGTGAGGAAGAGGACAAGTCAAACAAGACAAAGGCACCGATGATCATCTGCATCATATGTGCGATCATCTGTATCATTGCCGCACTGCTCTCTCTCTTTGTCATTCCGTCAAAGATAAACCTTCTTTCTATCTTTGGAAAAGCAGACAAGGAAGAAGTTGTTGTAGAAGAGATCATCGAAGAGGAAGAAGAGCCTGTAGAAGAAGTCGTGATCGAGGAAGTCGCACCTGCACAGGAAGACACCATCGTCATCGCAGAGACTCCGGCAGCTGTCGTTCCGGCAGAACCAGAGCCAGCTCCAGAGCCAATTCCGGACATCCGCTACAAGATCATCTGGGGTGACACTCTCTGGGACATCTCTACCGCATACTACAAGACTCCTTGGAAGTACAAAAAGATCGCAAAGTACAACAAGATCAGAAACCCAGACCACATTATCGCAGGAACATACATTCTCATTCCTGCTGAATGATAACGGACAGACGACACAATGAAGATTTTTCGCATAGTCATTACAACCACCTGTATCCTGCTTGCTTTCTCCAGTACTGGCTGTGCGCAGAATGACTCTCTCCAGAAAAAGTACGGTGCAGACGCATCGTACTTTCTTGCGTTAAATGCAATCAAGGAAAACAACACACAGCTTGCCATCCGCAACCTTAAGGACGCATCCAAAAAAGGCAGTCCTCTTGTGGCAAGACGCGCCATGTTCAAGCTGGCTGAGACAGGTGCAGTACAGGAAAGATCCAGGCACTGCATTGACCTGCTGAAAAAATACAATGACGAGGACAGTCTTCTTGTCTATGCCCGTGAAAACTTCATCCAGAAAGAATACTATGCGGTCATATCAAAAACAGATGGAATAGATTTAAAGTCATGCAGCAACGAACTTGCTTACTGCAGGCTGAGTTCCATGTTCAAGAAGAACGATTCCCGTCTTAAAAGAGAATACCGCATTTGGCTCACGGAACGATCCTACTCTTCATGGCACAACAAATTCTACAGCGAGAATCTTTCGACAGAAGGAAGCTATTCCGATTCCCTTGCTGAATTCAGAAATCTTGTGTATGCAAAAAGCTTTACGGAAGCCACTGAAAAAATAAACGCAGTCCTTGAGACAAAAGCAAACAGAAAGCCTTCCGTATTCAGCGATGTGGGGAAAGCCCTTCTCTACGGAACAAAGGATTTTGACAGCGCCGCCAGCTTCATGGATTCCCTGACAAAGACCTGCCCTGAAAACTGCAGGTTCTATTGCTATTTCTATGCAGGACGTTACTACGACAAAACTGGAAACATAAAGAAGGCCACGGAAAATTTCATCCAGGCAATGGAAATCGCAGAGAACGAAGAACTCTATGACAACGCCCTTTGGTATGTCCTCAACACAAAACTGAAAACATCTCCGACAGAAGCAGTGGATGCATTGGAACAATATGGCGAGAACTTTCACGACAGAAACTACTACGACGATTTCTTTGACACACTTTCCGTAAGGATAATCGGTACCCAGCAGTGGGAATTATATAGAAGGACAGCGCAGCTTTGTGACGGCAGGGCAAGTCCCGAATCATGCTCAAAATTTTCCTATGTGACAGCACGCCTCATCCAGGCCGGATATCTTAGAAGCGAAAAAAGCGGGGAAGCTTCCGACTATCTTAGAAAAGCCTTGGTCAGTGGCAGCGACATCTACTACAAGATACTCGCCATGGAAAAACTTGGCTTTGATGATGAAGAACTCAAAAACAACCTTTGCCGAATCGGAACACGAACAGAAATCACAGTGGACCAGGAATCAGAAAATCTTCTCTACGGCTATGCGGACTTTGGACTTACGGAATACATCTACGACGAGTACATGGAGCTCAAAGACAAGGTAAGCAGCGAGTGCGCAAAAAAGATGGCTGCATTCCTGAGGCAGTGCGGCAAGGATGATGAGAAATATCTTACACAAAGCATAAGGATCGCCTCCCGTAGAATTTTCTCTTATGAGGCAGATCCTGACACGGAACTGCTGGCTCTTGCTTTCCCAAGAAACTACAGTACGGCAGTCAGTGCATCCTGCGCGCTTTTTTCACAGCCGGAATACATTCTCTATGCCCTCATAAGAAGTGAAAGTTTTTTCAACACAACAGCCACAAGCCATGCCGGAGCAGTGGGTCTTACACAGCTCATGGATTCCACGGCAGGAGACATTGCCCGCAAAATGAAGATTTCCGAATACGATCTTACGGACTCCGAGACAAACATCAAGTTTGGTTCTTTCTATCTTGAGGAGCTTACAAGACGTCTCGACGGATCCATCATCCTCGCAGCATTCTCCTATAACGGCGGAATCTCAAGAGTGCGGTCATGGATAAAAAGCGCATCCTTGGAATTCAACACAAAGAAAGTTCCCAACGATCTTTTCCTTGAAGCCCTTCCATACACAGAGACTCGTGAATACGGACGCAAGATCCTTTCAGCCGCGGGAATGTACGGATGGCTCTATTACGACAAGAGTACAAGCGAGATAGCAAAAGAAATCCTTAGTCAATAGGCAGAAAAAATTTAAACCCTAAAAAATTGAAACAAACAAATCTTCTCAATATACTGTAGCAATCGTATACAGTTTGGAGAAAATTTTATGAATGACCCTTTTGCACAGGTGCTTCCACAGGTAATGCATTTCGCCCACCTCCAGGGAACACAGTTTGTTCTGCTTCTTGGAATCATTATGTTTTTTGGAGCCATCGGCGGCCGTCTATTCCAGAAGCTTCATATTCCACAGGTTGTAGGCTACATAGTAATCGGCATCATCATCGGAGCCTCAGGACTTCAGGTACTCAGACCTGAGACAATCATCGCCCTGAATCCAGTCAACACCATCGCGCTCTCTCTCATCGGATTTCTCATCGGTGCGGAACTTAAAATCGATGTAATAAAAAAATACGGGAAACAGTTCATTGGAATTCTCATCGGAGAATCCGTGACACCTTTCTTTGTCGTCGGGTCATTGATAACCGCAGTCGCATATATTTTCATGAAGGACATCAAGATTTCCCTTTCATTCGGTCTCATTCTTGGAGCCATATGTTCAGCGACAGCACCGGCAGCAACAACCGATGTTCTCAAGGAATACAGAACACGCGGACCATTGACGACAACAATCCTTGGAATCGTAGCAATGGATGATGCAGTCGCCCTCATTCTCTATGCAATTGCATCTACCCTCGTCGCACCGCTTCTTGGGGGGCATGCAGTTTCCCTTGGATCACAGCTTATCAACATCGCAAAGGATATTTTTGGTTCAATCCTCGTAGGCGGAATCTTTGGAGCCATCGTTGCTTTCGTCATCAAGAATCTTATGCAGGATGAAGGCCGAGTTCTTTCCTTTGGTCTTGGCGGACTCTTCCTTTCCACCGGCGTCTGCAACCAGCTTGGTCTGGACAACATTCTTGCTGCAATGTCACTTGGATTTTTCATGGTCAACTTCGCACCGGTAAAGACAAGACCGATCTTCTCCCTTGTTGAAAAATTCACTCCGCCTATCTACGTTCTTTTCTTTGTACTTGTAGGAGCAAAACTGAACATCTGGGTAGTCACACCACTTCTTGGTCTTCTTGCGGTGATCTATGTATCTGGAAGAACACTTGGAAAATCCATCGGATCAAGACTTGGAGCAAGAATCACAAAGGCACCTGAAACTGTACGCAACTATCTTCCATGGTGTCTTCTGAGCCAGGCCGGTGTCGCCATCGGTCTCAGCATCGCGGCAAGCAACGACTTTGCGGATTCCATCGGTCCACAGATCATCCTCATCATCACGGCGACAACTTTCACCGTTCAGCTTCTTGGTCCTGTATGCGTAAAGCACGGTGTGACAAAAGCAGGCGAAGTTGGATTGAACATCACGGAAGAAGACATCATAAAGAACACAAAGGTCAAGGATGTTTCATGGGGCACGGATCCACTCTGCTCTCCAGACTGCCCGGCAACAGTACGCGAAGTCGACACCCTTGATTCCGTCCTTAAGAATTTTGAGACACACCACAACCAGTCATTCTCTGTCATCTCCAGCGACAACAAGGAACTTATTGGAATCATTACCCTTGAACACCTTAAGGAAACCCTTGCCCTCAACGAAATGGCCGACTGTCTTCTTGCCGTGGACATCATGGAACGTCCTCTATGCACATGTTCACCAGAAGAACTACTTCCTGATGTCTACAAGAAGTTCACGGAAAATGACACCGAGACAATGCCTATTGTGGATGCAGAAAACCATTCATACGGCGTAATGGAAAAATTTGCCGTTGACCACTATCTGCACACCAAAATCCTTGAGCTCAACCACAAGCTTGAGTCCATGGGTTGATGTCTTTTTTAAGGCGGAATTACAACAGTCCATTAATTGAATTTATTGTCCAATTAGAGTACTTTTATATCGGAGTAAATTATGGCAGACGAAAAACTTATCGCTAAAGTAAAGGAAACACTTGATGCTTTCAGACCACAGCTCAATGCTGATGGCGGAGACATGGAATTCATTTGCATCGATGACGACAACAAGGTTCATCTCAAGCTTACTGGTGCATGCGGATCATGTCCTATGGCAACTATGACACTCAAAATGGGTATTGAACGCTACCTCAAGGAAGTTTGCCCAGAAATCACAGAAGTCCTCCAGGACGAATAAACGGAGCACAGAATGACAGTAGAAAACGACAAGTACGTATCGATCAACTATACACTCAAGAATGATGAAGGCACTGTAATTGATTCATCATCAGGAAAGGAACCTCTTGGTTACATCCAGGGCCGCGGAATGCTTCTCCCAAAGCTCGAGGAACAGATCGCAGGAAAGAACCCTGGAGACAAGTTCGAGACTGTCCTTGAAGCAAAAGACGGCTACGGTGAATACCACAAGGAACTTGTGACAGATGTAGACCGCTCAAACTTCGAGACAGACATGCCTATCGAACCTGGCATGATGTTCCAGGCAATGACTGCCGCAGGTCCACAGATCGTTCGCGTAACAAAGGTTACAGACGACAAGGTAACTGTAGACGGAAACCATGAGCTTGCCGGTGTAAGACTCCACTTTGAAGTTGAGATCGTAGAAGTACGCGATGCTACAGAAGAGGAACTTAATCCTGTTGGTTGTGGCGGCGGATGCGGTGGTTGTGGTGGCGGTTGTGGAAACGGCGGCTGCGGCGATGGTGGATGTGGAGAAGGTGGTTGTGGCGACGGCGGATGCGGTTGCTGCGGTAACTAAGACAGATCCTTCACTGTCGCGATGATCTTGTCGGCGTTCTCGCCCTTTGACAGACCAGAAACATCGATGGAAAGGTCTACCATTTCCTTGTAGATCTTTTCACGTTCAACAAAGAAATCATGGAATATATTCCCGCAGTCCTCAAGGGTGCGGGGATTTTTTTTTGCTATGTAGGCCGGCATGTTGGAAAGGATGCCCTCTGGGGAAACTTTTATTTCCCTGAGCACACGCGATGTGGCTATATGTTCTTCGACTTCAAGAAAGACAAGAGTACCAAAGGACTTGAGGATTTCAACCGCCTGACGGTTGTTGCAGATTCCGCCTCCTGTGGCAATAACAGCGACAAGGCCTTTATCTGCGGTCTGCTCTTTCACAAAACGGCATGCTTCTTTTTCTGCCTCGATGAAACCTTCCTGACCTTTTTCCGTATAGATTTCACGCGGAGACTTGCCTGTCATTTCCTCAATGACATTGTCGGTATCATAGAAAGGGAGACCTGTCTTCTGGGCAATAAGTCTGCCCTGTGTGGATTTTCCACAATGCTTTATTCCCATCAAAACGATTGTCTTCATAAATCATCCCTTGTAGATCAAAAAGATTCCCGGCACTTTCTGGATTGGAGGTTCCGGCTGTTTCTTCCACTGCTCCACTGACATGGTACGGATGAACTCATCCTTTGTCGTTATGCCGGCAGCAATGCAGACCATTGTCTCCTTGCGAAGACTGCGGACGATTGTATCAAGCATTTTAAGATTGCGATAGGGTGCCTCGATGAAAAGTTGGGTCTGGTCTTCCTTGTAGGCACGGCTTTCAAGCTGATGGAGTTTTGAGACGCGCTCGTTTGGTTTCACAGGAAGATATCCATTGAACGCAAAACTCTGTCCATTGAAACCACTGGCCATGACAGCCATTATCATCGATGAAGGTCCTGCAAGAGGAACAACATCAAGACCTTTTTTCTGAGCCATCTCAACTGCGGCGGCTCCAGGATCGGCAACGGCAGGACAGCCTGCGTCAGAAATGATTCCCATCGGAAGCTTTTGTTTTACAAGAGGATCAAGGATGTTTCCGATTGTCTTCAAATCCGTATGCTCATTGAGTTCGACAAAGGAAAGCGAATCAATGTCTATATCACTGTCGGCCAGCTTGATGAAACGGATTGCTTCACGGCGGCTCTCAACTATGAAATGCTTTATGCCCCGCAAGACCTGTCGGTTGTATTCCGGCAGAACTTTATCATAGGCGGTTTCACCAAGAGTGTTTGGAATAAGGTAGAGTGCGGCCTTGAGGTTTTCCATCTTTTCCTCCGATTATCTTGAGAACAGGTTTGTAAAGAAAGCGATGATGTTTGCGCCTGCAAGGAACGTTCCAATGCTGCTTCCGATCGAAGAAAGGAAGAACACCATGAGCACCTTGAGGATCCTGTTTCTGTAGAATCCCTTTATCGACGATGCATCCTGCTGAAGGTTTTCAATGTCGGCAACTGAAGGCTTCTTGATTTTTGCCTGCACAGGACCTGCAAGAAATCCAATTCCAACAAGTGGACACAATGAAGTGAAAGGAGCACCGATGGCGGAAACAAGAATGGTGAGGATATGTCCACCTGCAATAAGGGAACCTATAGCAGCAGGGATCGCATTCCACCAGGCCCATTGCCACATGAGCTCAAGGCCCTTTGTCTTTCCGCCATAATAGAAGCCTGCACCGATGGCGGCGATTATTATTGCCGGTATGATCCATGCAGCAACCTTTGAACCGGCTGTTTTTTCTGGAACAACCTCGATCTCAGAAACATCGGAAGACATCTTGCCTGCGGCAATCAACTCAAGATTATCCACGATTCCCTGAAGATGACCTATGCCCACAACGGCAAGGATTTTCTTTCCTTTGCTTTCCCATATCTTGCTTGCGATGTATCTGTCGCGCTCGTCTATGAGCACTTCCTTTATGGACGGAAGCTCCTCAGAAAGATTCTGGAGCATGCTGTCCATCTCATTTGTCTTCTTAAGATCCTCGACCTCTGATTCAGACATGGTGCCGCTTGTGAAGGCAGTGGCAAACATAAGAGACATCAGCTTTGTCTTTTCCGATGCTGGTGTCTTTGCCCATGCCCTGCGCATTGTAACGGAAATCTGGCGGTCAACAAGTTCCTGCTCCAGACCAAGTTCCTTTGCTTTCCTTACAGCGGCGACCATTTCATCACCAGGAGTAACTCCGGATGCCTCACCCATCTTTTTCTGATAGGCGGAAAGGCAGACGTTGGCAAGAAGCAAAAATCCCTGCTTGTTTTTCAAAACCTGAACCACGTCCATGTTCTTCCATTCCTCGGGGCTCTCTATGGTCTGATATCTTTTCTCATCAAGCTCAACGGCAACAGTGTCCGGCTTCTGCTCATCGATTACACGGGCAACCTCGTCTATGCTTGCCTGTGATACATGGGCAGTGCCAAGAATCACGAATTCACGGCCATTGAACTCAAGTTTGATCTGTGTTTCTTTTTCCATGGAAAATTAAAGGCTTCCGCCTGTCTCCTTCACCCTGACTTCAGCAAGGCGGTATTCAAAGAACATAGGACAGTTCATCGCAACAACCTTTGCATAGAATTCCTTTGCACCTTCATCAGCTCCAAACATGTCGTAGAAAAGACCAAGATAATAGTACATCTTTCCCTGCTGATTTCTGTTGTTCATGTTTCCGATTCTCTGCTTGAGAGGCTTTTCTCCGGCCTTGTCATGGAACACACGAAGCATCGTGTAATCAACGGAATTCCTGTCCATCTTGCGGAGCACCTGGTTGCTGAAATCCTTGGCTGCCTTGTCGTTCTTTTCCATATAGTAGCAGTAAGTGATCATGAGCGGATATGAAATGTTTGTCTTGTTTCTTTCAAAGCACTTCATGAAAGATTCTCTTGCCATCTTGAAGTCCTTCTGCAGAAGAGCAAGGACACCGATGCTTTCATATGCATAGTAGTACTGTGGGTTGAGCTTCACCACCATGAGATAGTCCTTGAGGGCTTTGTCATACTGGTTTTCCTCATCGTAGAGACCTGCGCGGTAGGCATAGGCAAGGAAGTAGTCAGGTTCGATTTCAATTGCCTTTGTCCATGACTTCAATGCATTGTCAAAATGTCCAAGGTAGCGCTCGTACATTCCGTAGTCCATGTTGCATTCATATCTTTCAGGATCGATATCAAGAGCCTTCTTTGCATGGTCCGATGCGATCTTGTACTCATCATTTGCGTATGCGATCTTGCCAAGGTAGAGATAGGCGTCCACATTGTATGGATTCACATCCACAAGCTTCTGAAGAAGTTCCTTTGCCTCGTCGTCGCGTTCAAGATAGTACTCGCACTGTCCCTTGCCAAGGAGGGCATCCTCGTTCTTTGGTTCACGGGCAAGGGCCTTTGTGTAGTAATCCTTTGCCTGCTTGTAGTTCTTCTTGAGAAGCTGCTCTGTTCCAAGCTCAACGTTGGCTGTAGGATTGTACTTGTCCTTTGCAAGAAGTTCCTTGATGCGCTTGTTCTTTTCCGCAGTGTCACCACGCATCTTTGCGATGGCTGTAGCAAGGGAAATCACATCCTGGTTGTCCGGGTCTCTGGCAGAAAGCATGTCGCACATTTCCTGTGCCTCATCAAGATGGTTGCCGCTTACGTTGATGGCAGCCTTGAGGAAAAGAAGGTCAAAATCATCTGCGCTTTTTGCAGGAATCTTCTTGTCAAAGAATTCCAAAGCGGCATCAGGTCCGTCAGCCTCAAGAGTGCGCTGAAGATCCTCTATGAAATCCACCTTTGTATATTCTTTTTTTGCAGGTTTCTTCTGAGGCTTAGGCTCTTCTTTAGCGACTACTTCCGCCTTGTCTGCGGAAGGCTGGGCTGCAGGAACTGAACCACATGAAGAAAGAGTAATGCTGAACACGACGGAAACCACACAAACAAGCACAAAAGCAACGATGATCTCTGACAAAGTTCCGTTAGACGATTTTTTCATAATACACCACTAATATTGAATTTTAAGTCTATAAAATATAAACTTTTGAAATATGCACAAACATCCGTTAAGAAAGTTTCTTGGACTGACAGTCCTCTATACCATAATCATTGTCGGCATTTTTGTTATCCAATTTAAGACCGAATCTGTTATTTCCAGATCTTTTGGGGACCTGAGCTATTCCCTTGCCCAGACCCAGACCGAGACCAATGAGACAAAACTCAAGAACCGTTTCTACGTTTCCTTCAAGGGGCTTTCCTTCAACGTCGATGAAAAGAATCCTGTCTACGCGGCAGGCAAAGACGGAACCTCATCAGTCCTCCAGCTTACAGGCTACACCGACAACGGAGCCAACTCAGTACGCCTGTCATTTGACAAGGGTGCAAGCATAGAATTCCGCGGAGAAACCAGGGAAGACGGAACACTGGACTTCACCATCAGCACACAGATTCCGGCTGGATGCGACTACATCTCGATTCCATACAAGGTGTCACACCAGTACACATCACAGGAACTTACATCCAACTCATCATATATGCTCACCTCAAAGAACGGGGAATACGCATTCTCGGCACCTCGTTTTGCAGGAACAAGAATCCAGTTCAACGGCAGTGAGTCAGTGGCACGCTTTGCAAATTATGTGGCAAGCAAGGAGTTTGAATTCGCACAGGTCGAAGGTTCAGCAGGAACATCCGACGCCGAGGTTGCACACCTTAAGGAAAAACTCCGTGAGGCCCTGGTGGCAAAAGTCCAGCCAATGCTCTCTACGGCAAAAATCGATTCCCTCACGGAACTTGACATAACAGCCTATGTAGCGGAACTTTCTGCACAGGGAAAATACAATCAGGTAATCGATTCCATTCCTGACTCATTCAAGAAAGGCAGCAAGCGTTCATACATTTCATCGCCATTCTTCGACAACCTTGCCGTAATGTATAGAAGCCTTTCAATCCAGGATGAAAAATATGCATCTCTTGCGGCCTCAAAGACCCTTGATGTCTTCAATGCAGACGGAATCTCAGACTACATCCTTCGCGAAAAGAAGACACAGAAGATCAGAGACCTTCTTTCCGTTCCATCATCGGGAGAGTTTGCCCCAACAGCATACCAGGCAGCCGGAATCCTTGACGTATACTGCCGCATCCATAGCAAAGACACTGCCCTTGCTTCATCCCTTGAATCAGTACTCGACATCTGTGTAGAAAGGATCAAGCGTGGCAGTAAATTTGAAGACGGAATCCTTTCAGTCTGCGAAGAGGACGACACACCACTTACGACGGAACAGGCAGCCGTTACAGGAAACGCCCTTGCAACCTACGGAAAGATAAAGGAAGACGATACACTTGTACAGGCAGGAAACCTGATTTTCCACACAGCATTGCAGCAGACGGAACCTGAACTGCGCACAATCACTTCCATCTACCACATCCTTGCCCCAGAGAACCATTACTTCCCTCACACGGAAATCCTTGGATACTACAACACTACATGTGTATGGGCATGGACCTGCGCAAAGTCGTTGGTCTACGCACATACACCGGCAGACACGGCAAACATATTCATCGACTTCCCTCTCAACCTTACACACTACCTGATCCTCAACGGTGTTCCTAACTTCCACGGAAAGATCGAGATCCAGGGACAGATGTTCCGCACGGACCCACGCTTTGAGACATACAATTCTTCAGGATATGTCTACCAGCAGAACAACAGGGCATTGCTCATCAAGAGCCGCCACAAGTCAAAGATGGAACTGATACGCCTCTTCTACGAAGGTGGACTGAACTTTGCTACTACAGCAACCACTATTCCGGAAATTCCAAAGCCGGCACCAAAGGTCGAGCCAAAACCGGAACCAGAGCCTGCTCCGGCAGAGGAAACGGCAGCCCCAGCTGAAGTGGTTCCGCCTGTGGCAGAACCAGTTTCCAACGCTGATTCTGAATGACAACCTCAAGTGTCAAGTAAAAAACCTGATTTTCTCAAAAAAAAATCAAAAATTCGCAATTTTTTTAAAAAAAATGCCCATATTGCGTTTTTTTATGCTATAATACTATAAGGCGTTACAGTCGCCAAAAAAAGCAATTAAAAAAGTAGTTTTACAGGAGTTATTGTGAACAAGCGTGATTTTCCAAAAATCCATTTTTACGATCAGGATTTCGTAGATATATATGACAAGACCTGGAACTGGCTCTCTGAATATTGGATCAACCCTGAGACAGAAGAGAAGGATCCTGAAGGTTATTTTGCATATCCTGTAGAAGACAAATACATCCTTGACCAGACGGAATCGATTTTCTCATCATTTTTCCTTGTATATTCAAACCGCAACTACCCTGCAAGCAAGAACATCGACTATTTCTATGCACGCCAGGAAGAAAACGGAGCCATCCGCTGGAAATATGACATCAAGACCGGAAAACCTGTAAACGACAAGAAAAACCCTGACGGAGTAGGACTTCCTCTCTTTGCATGGGCGGAATTCAACCTTTACCACAAGAGCGCAAACAAGCGCCGCATCAAGGAAATCATGCCTGTGCTCCAGAAGTACATGGACTGGCTTGATGCAAACTTCAAGCAGCCTAACGGACTTTATGCGGCTCCTCACGAAGCTTCTACAATGTTCAACTCACCACGCAAAGGCTGCCACTACCCTGTAGACTTCAACTGCTGTGTGGCTATCAACGTTGCACACATGTCCGCTTTGGGCGATATCCTCAACGACAAGGACCTCAGCTTCCAGTACAAGAAGCAGTACTTCAGCCTCAAGACAAGAATCAACGGCCTCATGTGGGACAACGACACAGGTTTCTATCACGACCTGGACAAAAACGAACAGAAGCTCCCACAGAAGACCATCGCAGGATTCTGGCCTTTGCTCGCAGAACTTCCAAACGCAGACAGGGCTGACACCCTCATCGCCCATCTTACAAACCCTGCAACATTCGGAACAGACAACCCATTCCCTACACTCAGCGCAGACAGCCCTGACTTCAAGGAAAACGGAGAAGGCTTCAAGGGTTCCGTTCTTGCTCCATTCAACTTCATGGTGATCAAGGGTCTTGAAAAGTACCAGAGATACGCATTCGCACGTGAATGTGCCATCCGACATATGTACTACATCCTTGAAGGATTGAGCCCTGCAAGCACAAAGCAGAAGGGTGACCTTTACGAAGCATATAAACCAAATGAATATGGTCCTGCATCCTGCCGCAGCGAAAAGGAATTCCCAAGAAAGAAGTTCCTTCACTACACAGGCCTTTCAACTGTCGCATTGATGATCGAGAACGTCATCGGACTCAACATCAGCCTTCCACGCAAGACAGTAGACTGGATCATTCCAAACCTTGAGATCATGGGAATAGAAAAGCTTTCCCTCAAGAGAAACCTTATCACGATCCTCAGCAACAAGAGCAAGCGCGGATGGGAAATCCAGATGGAAAGCGAAAAGTTGTACTATTTCACCATCAACATCCTGGATCAGAAGAAGAAGACACTTCCAATTCCAAGCGGAAAGTGCTCAATGCTGATCGACAAGCTGTAGGCAACAACGGACCCTTAGACAGGCTCAAGGGTCCTTTTTTTTTAGCATCATCGCCAGAGAATTTTATGGTACACGCAGTCATAGAAATAGGATCCACAGGAATCCGTCTTCTTGTAGCCCAGAGCTCAGGAAGATCAAAACAGGAAAAACTCACAATCCTCGACAAAAGCGAAAACCCGGTGAACCTGGGCCGTGATGTATTTACCCACGGAACCATCAGCCGGGACACAATAACCGCATCCCTGAAAATCCTTGAGCGTTACAAGGAACAGCTTGCGACCTACCAGATTCCGGAAGAAGAAACAATCGTGATTGCCACAAGTGCCGTAAAGGAAGCTTCAAACAGAGACCCTTTCGTGGACCAGATAAAGGTAAAGACCGGATGGACCGTAAAGGTTCTTGAAGGCATTGATGAAAACCGTCTCATGTACCTTGCCGTAGGCGACATAATGAAAAACGAGAGCACCTATGCAAGGCAGAACAATTCCTTGATCCTTGACATTTCAGGCGGAACCACAGAAATCATGGTCCTTGAAAAAGGACGCATCGTAGGAGCCCACAGCATCCGCCTTGGAACCCTCATAATCGAACAGATGCTCCATAGCACAATGGGAAGCATGGACGACGCAAGACGCTTCATCGGAGAATATATCCGCAACACAAAGAAGACCCTTTCCAGCGAAATGAACCTTAAGAAAATCCAGCAGTTCATCGTATTGGGAAACGACATGAAACGCGTCGCCGCAGCAATCGGAAAGTCGGTGTCAGGAAGCCTTTGGGAAATCGACAGGAACACCTTTGAGCACTATGCGGATGAAATCCAGAACTGCACGGCAGAAGAAATCATAGGCCGATTCCACCTTGGATATTCTGAATCCCAGACATTCCAGGTCTCATTGATTGCATACAAACTCTTCCTTGCCCTTACCGATGTAAAGAAAATCATCGTCGTGGAAACAACCACCCAGATGGGACTTCTCCTGAGCCAGAACAAAAACACGGACGAAGAAATCATAGAAGACTTCAACCAGCAGATTACAGCAGGCGCCACAGCACTCCTGAAAAAATACCAGGGCGACCAGCACCATGCGGAATACGTGCGCTCCGCCAGCCTAAAGATCTACGACGCCCTTGAAGGACAGCTTGGACTGGACGCGCAGGCAAGAATCCTTCTTGAGGTGAGCGCCATCCTTCACGATGTAGGCATGTTCATAGGTGCGGACAACCACAACATCCACGGAAAATACATCGTACACAACAGCGAAATATTCGGTCTCAACAGGGACAACAAGAATCTTGTTGCGATGATAATAGGATTCCACAAGGGAGCAAAGCAGCCACAGGACGATCCTGAAGTAAGGTTGTTGCCACGATCAAGCCGCATGATAGTACTCAAGCTTTCGGCCATCCTTAGACTCGCGGATGCTTTGGACAGAACCCACAGGCAGAACCTGAAGGAATTCAAGATATCGCTTACTGATGATACCATTACAATCAGAACAAAAGGACACCACAACCTTACGCTGGAAAAACTTGTCCTTGCAGAGAAAGGCAGTCTGTTTGAGAATGTCTTTGGCTACAAGATCGTTCTTGTCTAAGGGGAGCACAAAGGATGCAGAGATTTTTCAACAGAGAACTTAGCTGGATAGAATTCAACGCAAGGGTACTTTCCGAAGCATACCGCAAGGACGTACCTCTTCTTGAACGCCTTAATTTTCTTTCAATCGCAGAATCAAACTTTGATGAATTCTTCCAGGTGCGTGTGGCTTCCATAAAGCGCCAGGAAAAATCAGGACAGCTTCTAGGCAAGATTTCGGAAAGAACAAGACAGCTGGTAAAGCTTCAGTATTCAGTGCTCATGAACATGATCCTGCCGGAACTGGAGGCGGAAGGCATCTCCTACGTAAAGCCCGCAGACTGGACAGAAGCACAGAAATCCTTCTGCGAGAAATTCTACAGGCACGACATATTTCCGCTTCTCACACCGCTCAGAACGGACACCGACTTTTTCCCACGCATAGGAAACCTGAACCTAAACGCGGCTTTCCTGCTGGAACTCAAGGAAGGAGTCTCTGAAGGAAAGAACATCCTCAGACCAAAAACAGAAGAAGAAATAATCGCCCTTGTACAGATTCCGGCGGCAATAGAAAGAATAGTATGGCTGCCATCGGGCACCGAGAAAAAAAGACAGTTTGCATTGCTTGACGACATCATCTGTATGTTTGGAACAAGCCTGTTCCCTGGATACAACGCAAAGGAAACCATGGTCTTCAAGATCGCACGTGACGCAGACCTGGCAGTCAATGAAGATTCCGGACAGCAGTTCATCAAGGCGATGGAAGAAGTCCTTGTCCAGCGTCAGAATTCCTTTGCGGTACGCATGGAATACAACAGCACGTCAGAAAAGATTCTTGATGTCCTCAAATCAAAACTAAAGCTTTCTGACAATGACCTTTACGAAATAGACGGAATCATCGACCCGTCGTCCCTGAGCCAGCTGCAGAACATAGAGGATGCAGGCAGATATAGATATCCTGAATGGAAAAACTTTGCCAACAATGAACTGCCCCAGGAAGGAACCTACTGGAACACCCTCCGTCAGCGTGATGTCCTTCTTCACGTTCCCTATGAAAGCTTTGATCCTGTGGTCAATTTTGTGACACAGGCTTCACAAGATAAAAATGTCCTTGCCATAAAGATGACCCTTTACAGGACAGGCAGCAACAGTCCAATCATAAGCGCCCTCAAGGAAGCCGCACAGAACGGAAAGCAGGTCACTGTATTCGTTGAGCTCAAGGCACGCTTTGATGAAAAAAGAAACATCTCATGGGCAGAAGAACTTGAGCATGCAGGAGTAACTGTCATATACGGAATCGTCAACCTCAAGGTGCATGCAAAAATCTGTCTTGTAGTCAGAAAGGAAAGCGACGGAATACGCCGCTATGTACACATCGGAACCGGAAACTACAATCCAAAGACAGCACTTGTCTACCAGGATCTTTCAGTCTTTACGAACAACCACGAGATTGTAAGCGACGCCACATTGTTCTTCAACGTGATCTCAGGCTACAGCGCCCTCCAGACAATGCACCACCTTTACATGGCTCCGGTCACACTCAAGTCAAAGATACTTGAACTTATCCAGAGGGAAATACAGCAGAGCACAAAGGAAAAACCTGGACACATAATCGCAAAGATGAACAGCCTGTGCCATCCGGAAATCATTGAGGCGCTGTATGAGGCAAGCAAGGCGGGCGTAAAGATCGACCTAAACGTCCGCGGCATATGCACGTTGATTCCAGGCGTAAAAAAGATGAGCGACAACATCAAGGTCATAAGCATAGTCGACCGCTACCTTGAGCATTCAAGAATATTCTATTTCCAGAACGGAGGTCAGGAAGAAATCTACCTTGCCTCAAGCGACTGGATGGAACGCAACCTTGACCGCAGAATCGAACTCATGTTTCCTGTAACGGACAAGGGCGTATTCAAGAGCATAAAGAAAATCCTTGAGATGTACTTTGAGGACAACTGTCATTCCCACGTGCTGCAGAAGACAGGCAAATGGAAGGCAAACATTCCGTCAAAGAAAGCAAAAATTTTCCGTGTGCAGGAAGAGCTTTACAAGCGCTACAAGAAACACCACGACGTCAAGAAAAGTCTTCCCCGTGCCGAATTTATAGTAAGAAGGAAAAACTAGGAAAGCATATGAAAAAAAAGAAGATCATAATAATCGCATCAGCCATCGTCCTTGCGGCAGCAAT
>JAGHUO010000035.1 GCA_018064785.1 Candidatus Treponema equi | reverse complement strand
TTTCAACAGATAGATGAAATACTGACAAACAATCTGGATGAAATTTCCTTCAATGATTATTTTGAATACTGCTCAATGTCAGACTAAATCGTGATCTGCTTTAAAATCTTTGTAAGGTCGTTCTTTTCGATCAAGTCGATAGGACGGCCTTCGATGTATTTGCGTGCTTCTTCCGTAAATGTTCCTGCGCTGATACAGAAACCGCGGGCAGCCTTTACATCGCTCATGTGTCCATGGAATTCACGGACGTAGATTTCTCCTGTAGCACCTGTTGTCCTGAAGAAACGGAACAAGGCCACGTCTTCCCATTTGGAAGAATAGATTTCCGCAAGGATATCAACATAGAGGACATCTACATCGATGCTCTGGATTTTTACCGTAGAGTTCCTGTACTTTGTCATGATGAATTTGCGGCACAATGTGACAAAGTCGCTGGAATTTGATGAAATGTAAATCTGAAGGTTTGAGTTCTGGCTCAATTCCTGGTAACGGCTTATGAGCGTGTTTACATCCTTGTAGTTTGCATTCTTTGCGCGGATAGACTTGAGCATCATGAGTCCCTTTGGAATCATGTTTCTTTCAAAGTAACAGCGGGCAAGATTGTATTCAAGTTCAATCTTTATTTCTGGCGGCGTGGATTCATGCTTGAGACCGATTTCAAAATCGTTCATGGCTGAGTTAAGGTCGTTTGTCTTCATATGGAACTGGCCAGCCTGAAGACATGAGCGAGGACCGTAGGTAGAGTCAGCCCTAAGGTGCATGAAGACCTTTATGGCTTTTTCTGGATGTCCTTCGTTTGCCATGGCATCAGCCATATGGAAAAGAGCTTCCTTGTTACCAGGATCTTCGTCCAGGGCTTTCTTGAAACATGGAAGGCTGTCCCTGTATTTCTTTGCGTTGTAATAGCACTGTCCAAGCTGAAGGTAGATTTCTGTTGCTTCTGGATTTGCAAGGAGAGCCTTCTTGAAAAGTGGGATGGCCTTGTCCCAAAGCTGGAGCTTGTTCATTGTCTGGCCAAGGTAGTAGTTTGATTCGTATGCCACGGAATTCATCTTTGTGGCGTTCACGAGGCTCTGTGTTGCCTCTGGAAGTTTTTCAAGCTTGAGGGCTGTGATACCCTGGCGAAGGAAAGATGTGTAGAGGTCGATGGTTCCGTCTTTGTTTGCGAGGGCCAGCTTTACAAGGTCACTGTAGACTTTGTATGCCTTGTCCCACAGCTGGCTTTCGAAATAGATTTCGCCAAGAGGAATGAGTCCAAGAGGGTCATGAGGATTTTTTGCAAGGCGCTTGTTTGCTTCCTTAAGTATCTGAGCCTTGTTCTTTGTGCCGTTTCCCTTCTTTGGGTCTTTCTTACCCATGAACAAAGTGAGAACAGCACAAAGCGCTATCATTATTACTGCTGCAATTAAAAACGACATAACATTCTAACCTTCAAATAAAATATTACTGTTTTAATTGTCGGCAGAATTCTAGTTTTTCTTGAGTTCAGAGACAAATTCAGCGATCTTGTCTAATGCGATCTTGATCTTGTCTACGGCAGTTGCGTAACAGCAGCGGATGTGTCCTTCGCCACCTTCGCCGAATACACTTCCCGGAACTACGGCAACATTGTATTTCTGGAAAAGCTGTGTCGCAAATTCTTCCGAAGTAAGACCTGTCGAGGAGATATCCGGGAACATGTAGAAGGCACCTGTTGGCTCCGGAACAGGAAGACCCATGTCGCAGAAAGCCTTGTACATAAGGTTGCGGCGCTGCTGGTAGCTTACGCGCATCTTTTCTACCTCTGGCCAGCTGTTGCGAAGTCCTTCTGCGGCTGCGTACTGGCTGAAGATAGGGGCACAGATCGTGTTGTATCCGTGGAGTTTTACAACCTGACCAAGAAGTTCTGCAGGAGCTGCGATATATCCAATGCGCCATCCTGTCATTGCGAATGACTTTGAGAATCCGTTGAGGATGATCGTGTAGTCTTTCATTCCAGGGAAAGAACCGATGGAAACATGTTCGCTGCCGTCGTATGCAAGTTCGCAGTAGATTTCATCGCTGATAACCCAGATCTGGTGCTTCTTTACCACTTCCGCAATCTTCTCAAGCTCATCGCGAGGAATCATTGTTCCGGTTGGATTGTTTGGAGAACAGATCATCACGGCCTTAGTCTTTGGAGTGACAAGCTTTTCAATCTGTTCCGCAGTAGGGTAGTAGCCGTTTACGCTTGTATCAAGTGGAATTGCCTTTACCTGGCAGAGTTCAGCAAGCGGAACATAGTTTACATAGCAAGGCTGTGCAATGATGATTTCGTCGCCCGGGTTCAGGATTGCACGGAGAACTGAATCAACGCCTTCCGAAGCACCAACAGTAATCAAAACTTCATTCTGTGGATTGTAGTGAATGTCGTAGCGGCTCATGTACTTTGCGATTTCTTCGCGGAGTTCGATGAGACCCCAGTGTGAGGTATAGCTTGTGTGTCCCTTTTCAAGGTGGTAGTAGGCTTCATCACGGATGCACCATGGAGTAGGTAAGTCAGGTTC
>JAGHUO010000155.1 GCA_018064785.1 Candidatus Treponema equi | reverse complement strand
TCCCCGTGCCGAATTTATAGTAAGAAGGAAAAACTAGGAAAGCATATGAAAAAAAAGAAGATCATAATAATCGCATCAGCCATCGTCCTTGCGGCAGCAATTGCTTTGACATGCATTCTACTTGCCGTCCGAAAAAGCAACAGGACAATCAAGGTTGTCTTCTACAATCTTCCTGAATCCCACGTTGGCGCCATCACAGAAATTCTTGACAGACACGACAAGCTCAATGAAGATTTCAGTTTCGTTTATATCAAACTGGACCAGGACAGACCCCTTGATGCACAGGCAAAAAAAACGGACATAGTTTTCACATACATGGGACTTGCGGCAGACAAGGCCGTCGCATCTCTTGGTGAGAAGAACATGGAACTTGCGGCCTTTGACCAATCCTTTCTTGCAGGAACTTCAATGACATCAGCAAGCCTTGCCATGGAAAAGCCCGGAGTAAAGGAAGGCAAGCCTTCACAGGTTCCGCTTTTGTATGATGGATATGAGCTGCTGCTTTCTATTTCATCGATGAGCCGCGCGCAGATGGAAATGATTTCCTCATGGAACGATCTTGAAACCTTTGCAAGAAAATCAAAGGACACATGCGTCTCAGGATTCGCTTTTGCAGGTGCGGACGCCGACAGCCTTCTTGGATTCATCACCGCCATGGTAGAAGCCTTTGACGGCAGCGAGGCATGCGACCTTGTTGCAAAAACAATTTCTGAGCACACAGGTTCCATGGACGGAATTCTTGAATACCTTGCAAAGGAAGGCCAGCCACTCAACGAGACAATGAACCGTCTTGCAAGATGGAAGAAAGAAGGACTGCTGAACACCGAAGTGCTTTCCTTTGACAAGGACACACTCATAGAAGTTGCGGAAAAATACAACACAGCAGTGCTTATCATGCCGCTTTCTGAACACAGAAGAATCTCATCGACAATGGCAAAGTACTACACCACCTTGCCGATCCATACAAACGAAACAAGCTTCTACTTTCCTTCCATGAGATGGATGAACACCAGGGCTCTCGTGTCTCCGGTCACAGCCATGATCTCAATGACAAAGGACAATGCAAAAAAAGAAGCAGTAAAGACTCTTGTGCTGACGGATTCCCAGGAATACATTTCAAGAAAATCAGGCATAGCCCCTACCCTTGCCAACTGCCGCATCACAGACATGCAGGCCGACGACATAAGGTTCTGGATTGCAGCAACATCAAAACCCGTCATGCCACTTGGACTTTCCGCATTTGATGATAAGGCAAAGAAAGAGGAATTTGCACAGGCCGTCAGAAACTATATAATCAAGAACTAAAAAAAAAGGAACAGGTAAAAAATATGAAAATCAAAATATCAAAAAAACAGATGATCATCGCAGGTGCAGCTTTATTCCTCATTGCCGCAACGTTGACCATAACAGCCATCGCAAAAGCAAGACAGTTCAAGGTCGCATTCTACGGAGTTGGAGATGAACTGATAGCGCCACTCAAGGAATCCATTGTCAAAAAAGTTCCTAAGGCAAAATTCATCATCCTCAATGCGGAACATCCACTGCCTGCAAAGTCTGCAGAAAAATATTCCGTAGTTATCTGCTGGAACGGAAAGACATTGGATGAGATTTCCGACAACGCAATTATTTTTCCAGAAAGTTTTTACAACAGATATCCTTCCAACATAAAGAAGATCTGCGGCGAGGAAGGCAAGCGTCATGTGGTTCCGCTTTTGCTTGATTACTTTGAGCTTGCGGAATACAAGCCTGCAAAATCAATCCTGGGACTTGAAGTTCCAGAGACCTGGGAACAGCTCGCAGAATATCTCAAGGCTGTAAAGGTCCGCTGCAAATATCCTATTGTCTGCGCCGGCAGTTCCGACCGCGAGCTCATGGGCTTTGTGAGTGCCATTGGGGAATCTGTTCTTGGCAACGAAGGTTACAGCGAACTTGTCTCAGACCTGGAAAGCAACTGGGTTCAGAAAAAAGAATTTCCAGAGCTTCTTAAAAAGGTTCTTGAGGTCATAGATGAATTGCAGGAGAACGCATTGCTGAATCCAAGATGGTATGACGCAAACCAGAGGGACGCCGACATTTTCATGGAAGACCACAGCGCAGGAATTTTTGCAATGACAATGGAAATGCACAAGAGATGCGACTTTGTTTTTGTAAGGGAATTTGAGACAAATCCTGTTCCTTTGTACAACACAAAGAAAAACCATTCCCTTATGTCACCGATGCTGTGCGCCGTCATCAACGACAACAGAGATGAAACCCACGCTGTAGTTGAATATCTTGCATCAGAAGAAGGCCAGGGTTTCCTTTCAAACGAAACACACCTGGCACCGGTTTTCTCACATTCAGAAACCTACGACAAGCGTACCACAGACATCCGTTACTGGGCAGCCGCCTACCCAATGCCTCCTGTAACATTTCTTGACGACGCAGCCCTTACAGATCCAGCTGCAAAGAAAGAACTTGCCGATGCCATTAGACAGTGGTTTGTAAAATAGGAATTACCCACCTTCATTTGTCATTGCGAGGCGACGAAGCAATCCATATTCAACTTTTTTTTCTAACAGAATCTATCTTTTGATCGAACTATTTAAAACACAAAAAAGTAACCGCCCGGCCGAATACTGCGCGATTACTTCTTTATAAGTAAAAATCCAGAGGCCAACCTGAATGGCAGCGCCTCTTTTTTTTAATATAACACTTAAGGCTTCAAAAGTCAAAGTAAAAACTTAGGCAATATAACCAAGAGGATCTTCTACTTCAACTCCATTTTCATAAATCGTATAAGGATCAATATCGATACAGTTGTGTTTATCAT
>JAGHUO010000116.1 GCA_018064785.1 Candidatus Treponema equi | reverse complement strand
TTCTTGAAGAAATCCAGCTGTGCACGGACGATTTCGCAGCATGCGCGTTTGATTGTATTCTGCCTGTAGCTTATGGCTTCCATGAGTTCCTTTGCTTTCCTCATTTTTTCCGCAAGCTCCTTGCGTTTCTTTTCATCCAGATCCTTGCTTTCCAGCAACTTGAATTCTTCCTGGTTCAAGGTGACTGCCGGAATTGCGTCTGTGGACATTCTTACGTTGAGTGTTATGTCCTGGTCTCCGATGATTGTTCCTTCAGAAATTTCCTGCTGTTCGGAATCGATCCTGTCCACAAAAATATCCGCCGCAACATAGTGGGTTTCTATCGATGAGAAATCGCGGGCAGGGAAAGGATCCAGCCTTCTTATGAATGAAAGCGCTTCATCCACCGATTCTTCCGTCAGGATGAAATCCGTGTGCCTTCTGCTTGCTTCCGTAAGACCGATCATTTTCTTCTGTTCATCAAGATGCTTTTTCACCTTTGCCATGATCCTGTCGGTTTTTGGAGGATCAAGGTAGCTTAGTTTTCCGTCAAGGATGAAGAGGGCAAGCTCTGGTGGATTGTCCTTTTGTCTTGCCTGGACATAGAGGCTTTCTTCCATGTTCTTTACGCAGAGTCCTGGAGGATCAAACTGCTGGATGCGTTCCATGCATTTTTCAAGAAGCCCCATGGTCTGGCTTTTGTTTTTCTTGTCCAAAAGGGAGACTGGAGCAAGAAAGTGATAACCCTTTGAATCCAGGTTGTAGATGAGCTTTTCGCATAGTTCATATTCCGCAGGCGGAATCTTTGTCATGTTCAGCTGGCTAAGGAAATGTTCTGACAGGGAAGTTCTTGTGTCGGCCTTTGCTTCAAGGGCAGCCTGATGTGCTTCGGAAGCCATCTCACCCTGTGTGGATGAGGAGGAGATCCTGGTGTTGTCTTTGGGAATTCTCCTTTTGGCGATTTTGTCCTCTACGATAAGTGCCGGATTGTCCTCGGCGGCTCTGGAAAGTTCCGCCACAAGGTCCTGTGTTGACATGGAGAGGATGCTTAGTGACTGTATCTGCTTTTGGCTCATTACCTGAAGCTGCTTCTGTAACTGCCTTTGCTGTAAGTTCATCGCCATGCCAACAGTTTATGCTATTTTTCAAAATAGATACAGATTGTTTTTACACTTTTTGCTTTCATTCAAATTTGATATAATGAAGGCATGAATAATTTTAGCAAGTTTGGTATGAAAATTCCCGGCATTCTTTTGCCACGTGACAAGAAGTTGGACTCTTGGAGTGTAATTGCATGCGACCAGTATACGCAGGATCCTGAATACTGGAAGAAAGTTTCAGAGGCTGCAGGCAGCAATCCTTCCACACTGAACCTTATCCTTCCAGAAGTTTATCTTGGTGCTGATGACAGAAAGGAACGTCTGGAAAAAATCCGCAGCACTATGGCACAGTATGTTTCCGGCGACGTCTTTGATGAGGAGACAGAAGAACTTGTTTATATCGAGCGCACCTCCGCATACGGAAGAACAAGAAAAGGCCTTGTTTGCGCAATAGATCTTGATACATATGAATGGAAACCATTCTCAAAAAATCTTATCCGTGCAACAGAAGCAACCATCGTCGACAGAATTCCGCCTAGAAAGGAAATCAGAAAGAATGCTCCACTTGAGCTTCCACATATCATGCTTCTTGTGAATGATCCTGAACATATCCTTGTTGAAAAGGCAGGCGAGGAAGCAAAGAAATCGGCACCTTTGTATGACGGTGACCTTATGATGAATTCGGGCCACATCACCGGTTGGGCAGTAAAATCAGAATCCCAGCTTGGTTCCGTCTATGATAGCCTTGAAAAGATCTACAAAAAAAACACCGCCGCTGACGGAAGCACATTCATGTTTGCTGTAGGTGACGGAAACCATTCTTTGGCCACAGCAAAGGCCGTGTGGGATGAATACCGTGAGGAGCTTAAAGCCCAGGGCAAGAGCGATGAGGAAATCGCCTCTTCAAATGTGCGTTATGCCCTTGTTGAAATCGTAAACATCTATGATGAGGGACTTACATTTGAGCCTATCCATAGAGTGCTTTTTGGAGCATACCCACAGAAACTCATTTCATTCATTGCTGACAAGCTTGATGGCAGGATCATCGAGGAAAGCAACCGCGGAACCCTTGAGGTTAACGTAAAGAATTCAAAGGCAGACTTTGGATTCGTATATATGGTTGACGGCAACATGCGTTTCACACGTATCGCAACTGAAATTACTGACCTTGCCGTAAGCCGTCTTCAGCCGGAACTTGACGAGTTTATCGCAAAGATGAACGATGTGGAGATCGACTATATCCATGGCAGCGATGAAGTGTTCCGCCTTGGCCAGAAAGACAATGCCGTTGCTGTTCTTCTGCCTCCTATCGCAAAGGATTCCTTCTTTGATACGATCAGCGGTCGTGGACCTCTTCCAAGAAAAAGCTTCAGCATGGGTGAGGCGGACGAGAAGAGATTCTACCTTGAATGCCGCAGGCTGTTTTCATAGAGAGTGAGAGTGGAGTTTATCTGATGGAAGTAGAATACAATAGAAATCCGCAGACGAAGGAAGAGAATTTCATCCTTCCTCAGACTGAGAAGGCCATAAACCTGATCATCGGGGAATTTACTTTCTTTTTCTCACTGTGCCGTTTTGTGCTTCAGATAGTGTATATCGTCTATCTCATACTTCGTGCGTTCTACCTGAAGAGATTCTTCTGGCTTACTATTGGGCTTCTTGCATTCTGTCTGATCCAGTTCATCTTCCTTCTCATTAATCTGAAAAGGGAAAAGAAGATCAGCTCAAAGGTTCAGGCTCCCATCAGATATGCAAAAAGGCTATGCTCTCTTGGTGTGGCTGCCATTGTTGGCTATGACATCTTCATTCTTGAGGAAAGCACTCAGAGATGGCAGGCCATATCGGCAGTCCTCATCTGTCTTGGATGGATCCTTGCCTTCATGGGTGACATATTTTCCGCCACGGTGCCAAGATATGCAAGGATGATCCTCAACAGCTTCAAGAAGGATATTGAGCCTACTGCCCTTGCAAGCCGCAGCCTTGAGAAAGTCAAGGAAGCCGCAGGTCACATGGCAAAAAGAAAGGCAGTCCGCAGCTGGCGCAACATCAAGTCATGGTTCAGCGACCTGTGCCAGTGATGTTCCGCCTGTGAAAAAAAGACTTATCGACAACTCGTATAAAATAATAGTATAATGGACAGCATTATGGGAAAGGTAATTGTATTTGTAAACCAGAAGGGTGGTGTCGGAAAGACTACCTCCGCTATCAATATCGGTGCTTATATTTCAGAGGCAGGCAAGAAAGTTCTCCTCGTTGACTTCGACAGCCAGGGAAACATGTCTTCGGGTGTAGGTGTCAACAAGAAAAAGCCTACCATCTATGAACTTATGGCCGGTCAGTCTTCCGTAGAGGAGACAATCAAGCACACATCACTTCCAAATCTTGATGTCATCAGTGCTTCCATTGAACTTTCTGGTGCTGCGATCGAGCTTGTAGGCCTTGAGAACCGTGAATTCTATCTCAAGAATGCCCTTGCTCCAGTGCACGACAAATATGACTATATCCTTATCGACTGTCCTCCATCACTTGGACTTCTTACACTCAACGGTCTTGCAGCTGCAGATGAAGTTCTTGTTCCTATGCAGTGTGAATACTTTGCCCTTGAAGGTCTTACTCTTCTTCTTCAGACAGTCAAGCAGGTTCAGAACGGAATCAACAGAGACCTTAAGATCGGCGGTATTTTCTTTACCATGTATGACAGCCGTACAAAGCTTGCAGAACAGGTTGTAAAGGAAGTCATCTCATATTTCAAGGACTACGTGTTCAACACAATGATTCCTCGCAATATCAAACTTTCGGAAGCTCCTTCACACGGAGAACCTATCTGTCTCTATGATCCTAACTGTATCGGAGCAAAGAGCTATAAGAAACTTGCGGAAGAGGTGATTAACCGTGGCTAAGCATCAGGGACTTGGAAGAGGCCTAGGGGCTTTAATGCAGGACGCAGAGGATGACTACTCATCATCAAGAAACGTACAGGCGGAATCACAGCAGTCTACAGGTGTTCAGCTTAAAGAAAATGTAGTGGCTGCCAGAAGCAATCT
This sequence comes from Candidatus Treponema equi, assembly GCA_018064785.1. Classification (GTDB taxonomy): domain Bacteria; phylum Spirochaetota; class Spirochaetia; order Treponematales; family Treponemataceae; genus Treponema_D; species Treponema_D equi. The sequence goes on along the minus strand of JAGHUO010000116.1, from coordinate 6,936 downwards.
CCCAAAGGGAATCACTGCCGATGAAAACGGCACTCTTTGGTGTGATCCAAATCTTCTCAAACCTAATCCACGTCAGCCTCGTACATATTTCGACGAAGAAAAACTCACAGAACTTTCGGAATCAATTCGTCAGGAAGGTGTCATTCAGCCTGTAACAATTGAAGACGCCGGTGATGGAACTTTCTATATCATTTCCGGTGAACGTCGTACACGTGCTTCACGCAAGGCAGGACTTGAAAAAATTCCTGTTCAGCTCAAGAAGTATTCTGATGAAAAGAAGCTCGTTGTTGCCCTCATCGAAAACATCCAGCGTACAGACCTTAATCCTGTGGAAGAAGCCCAGGCTTATTACAAGCTTATGGAAATCGCAAACCTTACCCAGGATCAGGTTGCCGAGCGTGTTGGAAAAAACAGATCTACTGTAGCCAACTGCCTTCGTCTGCTTAAACTTCCGGAAGACATCCAGAAGGCTTTGGTCGAAGACAAGATAACTTCTGGACATGCGCGTGCAATCCTTAGCCTGGACAACGATACCGACATGAGGATTCTTTTTGGAAGGATCCAGGGACAGGGACTTTCCGTTCGTCAGGCAGAAGCTGTCGCAAAGGAAATGAGGGAAGGCCCAGCTGGTATTTCAGGTCCTGCAAAACCTGTCGTGGACAACCGTGATCCAAATCTCATTGCCCTTGAAAACAAGATAATGGAAAAACTTGGTACAAAAGTACAGATCAAGGGAGACCTTTCAAAGGGTTCCATCGTGGTGAATTACTACACAGAAGAAGATCTGGACCGTATATTCGGAATAATGGCACCGGGTGCCAGTCTGTAAACAAGAAAGGCAGGAAATAGATTCCTGCCTTTTTTATTTTTATCTGTTATTGATTAAATCTCTTCAAGTTCATCGAGGGATTCTGCTTCATCTATTTCATCTATTTCATCATAGTTACCTTCCTCCTGTGAGGAAATCATTCGTATCTGAGGAAGTATTCTCAGGAAGCAACTGACGATGTCTGCGTCAAAGGTCTTTCCTGATTCCGACTTGATGATCTCGACGGCTTTTTCAAGACTGAAAGATTCCTTGTACTGTCTTTTGCTCAAGAGTGCGTCCAGTACATCCGCCACTGTCATGATGCGTGCGCACAACGGGATTGCCTCACCTTCGATTCCGCGTGGATAACCGGAACCATCGTAATGTTCGTGGTGGTACAATGCCATCATCTCTGAGTACATGAGAAGTTCATCATCGACTATCTCAGGCAGATATTCTCCTATCATGTTGTAGCCGATCTCGGAGTGGGTCTTCATGATTTCATATTCTTCAGGTGTAAGTTTTCCAGGCTTCTTGAGGATCTCATCCGGAATCTGGATTTTTCCCAGGTCGTGTAAAGGAGCCGCCTCGACGATTCTGTCGATGACATCTTTCTTGAGGATCTCGCTGTATTTTTCATCCTGGGCAAGTTCATTGGCAAGGAGCTCAACATATTTGCTTGTGCGTTTGATGTGTTCTCCTGAAAATTTGTCACGGCATTCAACGATGTTTGCGAAGGTCTGAAGTTCCTTTGACTGCAGTGTTCTGATCCTCTTGTTGCGTTCCTGAAGGTCAAAGACGGTCTGTCTGAGCATTCCTGTTATGGAAGTACAGGCGACAATGAGGATTATATATTCAATGGTGAATCCTGCGACTATAGGCAGAAAGTAATCCATTGGACCGTCACTGGTCAGATCAACAAGGTACATGGTCTGTGACTTGAAGTATATGGATATTACCATTCCCACATAGCCAAAGGTTGCTGCGATGACGGTGTATTTCTTTACAAGGTAGAGACAGCTGAGCAATGTCGCTATGGCATAGGTGATGTTTACACCTATGGCGCTGTTTGTTCCAAGAAGGGATATGATTATGACAATGCCAAGAAGCCCTGTGTACATTGTGACCATGCGGTTGAAATTGGTTCTTGTCATGACCGTCATGATGATTGAAAAGAAAATTATCAGAGACCATGCCATGAATGTGAACCGATATGACATGTTGAAGAAATCGTAGTAATGTGCAACAAGGAAAAGAACGCACACAAAATTCGAGACGACGAATATCTTTGCGATGAGTTTGTTTGCCCTGTCAGTAGTTCTGTTGATAAATTCCCTTTCGATTTCCATATCACTTAAATTATAACATTAAATTTTCATCTTTTACATGTAAATAACGACATTTTTTTTATTTTAGCAATCATTAAATGAACAGGAGGTTATGCGAATGTATGTTAAAATTTTAGTCAAGGATTTTCTGCTCAAGACTTTGTTGCCAGGCGGAATCCTTCTGTCTGTTGTTGTCCTTTCAATATGCCCATGTAGCTGCCGTGCGTCTCTGGAAGAGGTCGATGTCCTTGAGGGAGATTTTTCTGTGCCCCATATATATGATTTTTCCGTCACAGGTGCGTCTGTTCTGGTCATGGAATTCACAAAGGAGATAACCCTTGAAAATGCCAGCGTCTTTTCAAAGGATACTGAAGAAAATTTCTGTAAGGCCCAGCCGGAATATTCGGAGGACCACAAGACTGCCATGATTCATCTGGAGTCTCCAACAGAGATAGGACATGACTATGTGCTAGAAGGTCAGGTCAAGGATGTCCACGGCAACTCCCTTACATTCAGTCTGCCTTTCAGGGGATTCAATGAAAATCCTGCCAAGGTGATACTGTCGGAGGTAAGGAACGCATATGGAACAGCTTCCGTGAAAGACAGCGAGGGAACATCCCAGAAGGTGCATCGCAGTGAATATGTGGAACTCTATGTCCTTAAGTCAGGCAACCTCTGCGGAATAGAAGTATGCAGTGCCAGTGACGGCGAAGAGCGCATGTATGTGGTTCCGCCTGTAGAAGTAATGGCAGGCGATTATGTGACGGTCCATATGCGTACTGTGGATTCCGATGGATTTGACGGCGAAGGAATGACAAGTGAACTTGGAGATGATCTTACGCTTTCCACCCATGAAGATTCATGTCCTACAGCTAGGGATCTGTGGTCTGAAAATTCCAAGGCATGTTTTGCGGACAGCGACATTGTTTTCCTTAGAAACAATTACGACGGAACCATTCTGGATGCCCTTGTCTTTGCAAAGAGCAAGGTTACGGCATGGAAGGACAGTTTCCTTGAAGTCGTCTCAGCTGTGGAAGAAAGCGGTGTCTGGTCTCCTGATGCTTCTCCTGCCAATGGGATATGCAGCGACCTGGTTACAAGTACCGCGGCCACAAGAAGCTACTCAAGACAGAACATAGAGGAAACAATTGAAGCCGTTGAATCTGGACTGCCGATTGAAAACAACGCTTCTGTCTGGATGATCACAGCCAACAGCGGCAGTGGCAAAAAAATGGTCCCAGGAATTACCCCGGGACTTAAAAACAGCAGCAATGAATACAAGAAATGATTTCGGAATCAGTCAAAGTCCGGAATGTCACGTTTCTTTGTGTACTTGTAATCATAGATGTGCGTTGAAGGAATCTTTCCGTCGATTCGGTCGTTTTCCTTCTGCAGCTGATATTTGATCATCTCCTTGAAGACATTCATGAGAGGTTCCGGATCTGCGTCCTTGTTTGCGGCACCGGCTTTCTGCAGTTCCTGGATAAGGTAGTAGCATGTTTCTATTGTAGACACGCAGTATTCTGCAGGTTCATGCTTGAATGTGAAGATGCTCTTGTATTGTCCTTCAAATGAAAATTTTGGAAGGCTGTTGATGTTCATGCTGTAGCGGATCATTTTCTTTGAGCAGAACCATGTGGAATCAACTATGAATGCAAGTAGCTTTCTTCCGTTGAGAGTTTCCTTGAACCCTTCCTTGCCGGCTGTCCATGCATCTGGTGAAGGGTAGAGAAGCACCGGATAGTATTGAGGATCGTTGATGAGCTGGTTGATCCTTTCATTGTTGGTGAAATCAATTCCAACGATTATCTCGCTGTCAGGCAGGCATAGCGAAGCAAGACGACCTGTGCCTGTCTTCTGCTTTCTTGCTTCCTTTGGGTGCATGAGAAAAACAAATTTGATTCCGCTGTCTACCGGAGCCGTGTACTTGCAGTAGCATGATGCTACCGGTCTATGGCATTTCCAGCAGACCTCGCGGTATTGGATAGGCTCGTCCGGGTTGTGCTGTCCGCGCATGGTTTAGTACTCAACCTGAATTCTTGAACCTACAGTTGCTGTCTGTGCATATACAGAAGCGATGTTGTGATATGGGTTCTTGAATTCCTGGATCTGCTTTCTCAATGTCGACATGTGGGACTTGAGAAGAGTCCTGTTCTTTTCATTCTGTGCAAGTACCTGTGACTGGAGCTTTGTAAGGTCAGCCTGGATTCTTGAAATTGGAATTGCGTCAGCCGGATTATATGATGCTGCGTTTGTCTTATTGTAGAGTGCTTCCATTGGAATGATTACCTTCTGGAGCGATCCGATGTTTGCTACGATTTCTGTTTCCAGCTCGCTGTGGGCAAGGAGAGCTTCTGCATCTTCCTCTGAAATCTTGCTTTCCTGTGCTTCCAGAACTCTAAGGTATTCCTGGAATTTTGTCCTCTGCTGTTCAAGCAATGAGCGGAATCTTTTGAGGATTGAGATGCGTTCGTCCAGTTCTTCCTGTGTAAGTTTCTGTTCCATTTTTTTCTTCCTCCGTTGATTGGATCAGCCTTCAATGCTGAATGATGGAGATGCGCCAGGTATCTTTGTCTGTGCGTTTGCCGTGCTGTTTGATGCGGTCATCCAGGATTCATGAAGCTGTGACATCATGTTGTGGACGAATTCGAGCTTTGACTTCTTGTGGTCCATTGTTGCTTCAAGTATTGTCTTGTTGAAATATACGTAGAGGGCCATGAGATTTTTTGCAATTTCTCCACCTCTGTCCATGTCCAGGCTTACTTCAAGTTCTGTTACAATGTCCATGACTTTCTGAAGATAGTTGCCGTAGCTTTCAATCTGGTTCGCCTGGATTTTTCCGTTTGCGTCAATGAGTGCCATTGCTTTTTCAAGGTTTACAACAGCTCCCTCATAAAGCATCACCACAAGTTTGCCCTGGCTGGCTGTCTTGACGCCTATTTCGCGGTAAGTATTATATCCCCCGTAAGGATTTGCACTGTATGCCATAATTCCTCCCAAAATAATGAAGAAAAGAAGACTCTTCATCATATTATCGGAAAGGGGAATCGGAGTTTTTAGGGAAATATTGGATGAATCTGTTATGGTAAAAGCGATTTTCTACTATATTATGTTTTACTTTTTTTTGTTAATTCATTAAAATGACTGCATTATGAAAGCATCTCAAATTTCTTTTAGAACATTACGTGAAGCCCCAGCAGAGGCTCAGATTTCAAGTCATCAGCTTATGATGAGAGCTGATCTTATCCGTAAACTTGGTAACGGTCTTTATACATACATGCCGCTTGGACTCAAGGCATACCGCAAGGTTGAAAACATCGTCAAGGAAGAATGGAACAACATCGGTGCACAGGAATTCAAGCCAACTGTAATTGTTCCGGGTGAAATCTGGAAGGAAAGCGGCCGCTGGGACACAATGGGTCCACAGATGCTCAAGGCAAAAAACCGCGGTGAACAGGACATGGTTGTTTCACCAACAGCAGAAGAAGCTTACACTGCAATCATGCGCCAGGGACTTACTTCATACAAGCAGCTCCCAATCAACGCATACCAGATCAATACAAAGTACCGCGATGAAATCCGTCCTCGCTACGGTGTAATGCGCGGCCGTGAATTCAACATGGCAGACGGATACTCTCTCCATGCAGATGATGAATCTTTGGATGCTACATATCAGGATTATGCAAAGGCATACCACAGGATCTTCAAGAGACTTGGCCTCAAGATCATTCCTGTAAAGGCTGACACTGGTGCCATGGGTGGTTCCGGTTCTGAAGAATTCATGGTTGAATCTCCAATCGGCGACGATACACTCATCCTCTGTGACTGCGGTTATGCAGCAAACGTTGAGAAGGCAGCATGTAAGGAAGACACTCCTGAAATGACAAAAACAGATGCTGCAATCGAAGAAGTTGCAACACCAAATGTTTTCTCAATCGAAGACATGGAAAAGTTCTTCGGTACATCTTCAAAGAACTTCATCAAAGCTCTTGTTTACCGCGTAATCAATTCTTCCCTTGATCTTTCAAAGGCTCCTCACTGCGAGAACCTTAAGGTTGTTAAGGAAGACAAGTTCACATTCTATCCTGTTTCTTATGCTTGTGTTCTTATCCGTGGCGACCTTGAAGTGAACGAAGCAAAGCTTGCTGGCCTACTCAAGGCTTCTGAAGTTGTTCTTGCAGACGACGAAGAAATCATGATGATCGCAGGTGCTCCACACGGATTCGTCGGTCCAGTCAATGTTAAGTGTCCAATCATTCAGGACCTTAGCGTTAACAACATGCACGATGCATTTGCAGGTGCAGGCAAGGAAGGATTCCACATCAAGCATGTTGAACCATCCCGCGACTATACTGCATACCTCAATGCAGATGTACGCACAGTAAAGGAAGGAGATACATGTCCTCACTGTGGCGGCAAGTTCCACACTTCAAAGGGTAACGAACTTGGTCACATCTTCAAGCTTGGAAAGAAATACACAGAAAGCATGGGTGTTACATACCTTGACAAGAATGGCAAGGCAGCAGTTCCAACAATGGGATGCTACGGAATCGGTGTTGACCGTGTTCTTGCTTCAATCATCGAATGCTTCCACGACGACAACGGAATCATGTGGCCAATGTCAGTTGCTCCATATACAGTTGCAATCGTACCAATCAAGTACAAGGATGCGATGAAGGATGCCGCAGACAAGCTCTATGCTGATCTTAAGGCAGCAGGAGTTGAAGTTGTTCTTGATGACCGTGATGAACGCCCAGGTGTAAAGTTTGCTGATGCAGACCTTATCGGTTATCCTGTTCG
>JAGHUO010000152.1 GCA_018064785.1 Candidatus Treponema equi | reverse complement strand
CAAAGCTTAAGGATACCCTCGTATCCGTTTTTGAACTTGAAGAATCTCAGATCACACCTGGTGCGCTTCTTGGTGATGACCTTGACCTTGATTCCATTGATGCCATCGATCTCGTCGTAAAGATGAAGGAATACACTCCTGAAGGAAAGCCTACCATCGACGCATCGATTTTCAAGGAAGTGAAGACAGTACAGGACGTAGTGGACGCCCTTGCCAAGGTCTGGGCATAGGAAAGCGGTTTGTCCAGACTTATAAAGGTATTGTTTTATGCAGTCGCGGCCATATACCCGGTGCTGGTGTTCTCACTGCTCGTGGTGTTCCGCCTGCCTGTGAGAATCTTATCCCTTTGCATAATTGTTCTTGCGGCTGCTTTTTTTCTGAGTGCCACAGCCCAGGTAAAAACATCCGGAATTGATAGAACCGGTGAGAATGAAAAAAAAGCTGGATTAAGCTGGCGCCCTTTGGTGTCTTCCGCTCTTTTTTTGGCAGCCGGTCTTTTTTGTTTTATAACGCAGAAGACTATTTTCCTTAAGCTGTATTCCGTCGCCATAAGCACCATTTTTCTTGCGGTGTTTGGAAGTACCTTGTTCTTTGGTCCCAACCTCATATTCAGGTTTGCGACCCTTATGGACAGGACGATCCGCGGAAGCATGTGGGAAAACAAGGTTGAGTCCTATTGCTGGAAAGTAACTTTGGTCTGGTGCTGTTTTTTTATACTTAATGGAAGTGCCGCGGCCTATACCGCTTTTTTTTCCAGCGACAGGGTGTGGTCCATCTATAACGGCGGAATATCCTATGGACTCATGGGACTTCTTTTTACAGTGGAATTTATCATTAGGAAGAGGGTAGACAGAAAAATGATCAAATCAATCCCGATTACAAAATTCAAGGCAGACTCAAGAAAGGATGGAGACATAGTCTGCTTTGAGGAAAGATATTCTTCGGCAACATACAGAACCTGGCATGATTTTCTTACGGACACTGCCAAGGCAAGAAAATATATCGGCTCAATGGAATCAAAGGACTTCATACTCCATTGCGAGGATTACTGGTACTTTCTCGTTACCTTCGTAGCTTTGCTTCAGTGCGGAAAGACTGTCTACCTGACACAGAACATCGCGGAATCTTTCATCGCGGAAGTAAAGACAGACGGCACGGAATTCCTTACGGACCAGAAAAGAAACAACCAGGTCATTGAAGGTTCCGCCTATATACCTGACATCATCTCAGGTGCTGCTGTTCCGACTGAAGAAGAAATACGCAGCGCTCCACAGCTCAACAGCGAAGATTCCAACATCTACATGTATACATCCGGTTCTACTGGAAAACCAAAGGCGGTTCCTCAGCGCATGAAGGAATTCGAAGAAGACAACGCTTTCATAATCTCAAAGTGGGGCCAGGAATTCTGCAGCCGCAGGCTTGTCACAACCGTAAGCCAGCATCATATCTACGGATTCCTTTTTGGCATCTGTCTTCCATTCACATTGGGGGTTCCATTCCGCAGGACAAGAATTGAATTTCCTGAAGATTTTGAAAAGCTTGATGACGACAGATATATCATCATCGCGACTCCTGCTTTCCTTAAGCGCACTGTGGAATCAAAGGACAATCTTCCTTTGGACGATACATGGATTTTCACCAGCGGTGGCGCGGTAAGCCCTGAGCTTGCCGTAAGCACGGAAAAGGTCTTTGGTTTCTGTCCTCTTGAGGTCTACGGATCAACTGAGACAAGCGGCATCGCATACCGCCAGCAGAGCAAGGACGCAGCCGTCTGGACTCCTTTTGACAATGCCAAGGTATGGAAGGGAGACGACGGATGTCTTCGTATAATCTCTCCATACATCAAGAATCCTGAAGGATTTGCAACCGCGGACCTTGTGGAGTTCACTGGCGAAGGTCAGAAATTCCTTCTCAAGGGACGCAGTGATTCGATAGTAAAGATTGAGGAAAAGCGCATTTCCATGACGGAAGTAGAGAACCGTCTTCTTGAAAGCGGTCTTGTAGCCGACGTTAAGGTCATCGCCCTTTCCAATGATGTGCGCCAGTATCTTGCCGCCGCAATGGTTTTGAATGCCGAAGGAAAGAAGAAGTTTGAGGGTGTCGAAAAATATCTCGTCAACAGATATTTCCATGACTGGCTCATGAAATTCTTTGAGAATGTTGTCCTCCCAAAGAAGTGGCGTTTTGTCGATGCTCTTCCTGTGGATGTACAGGGAAAGAAGCATAAGGATGAAATAGCCGCCATGTTTGAGAAATCTCAGGAAGGTCTGTGATGAAAGAACATTCCATAGAGAATGAAAAGATCATTGAGAAAGGAGACTCTTCCGTTACCCTTGAGTTCATGGTTCCTGGGGCAAGCGATTTTTTTGACGGACATTTTCCCCAGTTCAAGCTATTGCCTGCGGTGGGCCAGTTTGAAATCATATCAAGGTTTTCCGTGAAGTATTTTGGCGTCAGCCGTGGCGTTTCTTCCATAAAGAGGATGAAATTTTCCGCACCGGTTCTGCCTGATACCCTTGTCAGGCTTAGGCTTGACCATGATGGAGCCAGGTCTTCCGTTGCTTTCAGGATGTGGCACGCCGCAGATGAAGCAAGGGTGTTTTCCAGCGGAACCTTCGTGGTGGCAAGCAATGAGTGATGGTATGAATAGATTTGCTTTTCTTGTGCCTGTCTACAGGCATGGATCGACACTTGATTATGTAGTCTCGTCTCTTCTCAGGTTCAATTTCCCTGTCATTGTTGTTGATGACGGCAACGGAGAGGAAGATAAAAAGTACATAAATGAATGTGCCGCAAAGTACAGCCAGGTGGTGCTTGTTGTCCGTCCTAAAAACGGCGGCAAGGGCAGGGCTGTGAACGACGGCGTAAGAAAGGCTTTTGAAATAGGGGCGACCCATGTCCTTCAGGTTGATTCTGACGGGCAGCATGACATAGGGCAGGTTGAACACTTTCTTGAGCTTTCAAGGCAGCACCCGGACGCTGTTGTCTGCAGCTATCCTGAATATGATGAAAGCGCGCCAAAAGCAAGGCTTAGGGCAAGAAAGTTTGCCAACCTTTGGGTCCATATAGTCACCGTGTCAAAGAAAATCAAGGACGGCCTTATTGGATTCCGCCTGTATCCGGTTGCGCCATACATGAAGCTTCTGAAAAACCATGCGATGATAGATACCCACATGGGCTATGACATAGACATACTTGTCCGCCTTGTATGGAAGGGTGTGCCTCTTGTGCAAAGCCCGGTGAAGGTAAGCTATCCAAAGGACGGTGTCTCAAACTTTCGTGTAGTAAGGGACAATGTCCACATCTCCATGGTCTACACAAAACTGTGCATCGGTATGGTGTTCCGCCTGCCTGTGCTTCTTTTTAGAAAAATAAGGAATGGTAATACGATAAATGGATAAGCAATGGTATCAGGAAAAGGAACAGGCAAGGACAAGCCTGCCTTTCAAAATTACACTGTGGCTCGTAAAGAATCTTCCTCTTCCGGTGGTCTGCGTCATCGCATTCCCGATTTCATTTTTTTATTATCTTTTCTCAAAAAGGGCACGCACTGAGATACTCAGGTTCCAGATGCAGATGAGGGAATTCACCGGCGGTCATGTTCCACATAAGATCTCCGTATACAAGACCGTGTTTTCGTTCAGCCTTTGCCTTATCGAACGTTTTGCCGGATGGCTTGGCAAGATCGATGAAGAAGATATTTTCTACAACGATGATGACATAGACGATTACTGGGACAACCTTCTTGCGGGGCAGGGATGCCTTCTTATGTGTTCCCACCTTGGCAACATGGATCTGCTCAGAAGCCTTTCCACCTTCAGCCGTGCGGGTGTCGACCATGTTGTTCCCGTTACTGTGGTCATGGAGATCAATTCTTCGGAAAAATTCAACAACGTGCTCAAGTCCGTGAACCAGGATTATCAGCTTACGGCTCTTGACCCTACGGACATCACTCCGGAGACCATAATCCAGCTTCAGGAAAAAATCGCACGAGGTGAGATCGTTGTCGTCACTGGCGACAGGGTTTCCGCCCATTCTGCCAACAGGTTCATCAGGACAAAATTCCTTGGAAAGGAAGCAAATTTTCCTTACGGTGTTTTCCTCATGGCCGCCCTTCTTGAATGTCCTTCATACTTCTGCTTTGGGCTCAGGGATGATCCTGTGATGATCCGTCCGATAAATGCGGTCTACATGCAGAAGGCAAACACACAGTTCAAGGACTGCCCTAGAAAAGAAAGGGATGAAAGGATCCGTGCCTTCTGTGAAGAGTACGTCATGCAGCTTGAAAAATACGCCATGTGGTTCCCAAACCAGTGGTACAACATATTTAACTTTTGGGCAGGAGATGAAAAATGAAAGGTACTCTCCTTGAAGTTGAAAAGGAATTCAGGGTTGAATTCTACGATGTTGATTCCATGGACATCGCCTATCATGGAAACTACGTAAGGTTCATGGAAGTAGGCCGCTGTGCCCTTCTTGATGAAGTCGGATACAATTACATCAACATGCGGGATGACGGTTATGCTTTTCCTGTTGTTGATATAAAGGTAAGATACATGAAGTCCCTGAAATTCAACGAGACGGCAAAAATAGTTTCGGGTGTTACCGAATACGAGAACTGCCTCAAGTTGAAGTATGAGATATACAATTCAAAGGGCGAACTTGCGACCAGGGCGGAATCAACCCAGATGGCTGTGAGAAGTGATACAGGGGAATCTCTTTTTGTGTGTCCCCAGATTTTTATAGAGAAGATGAAAGCCGCCATAAAAAGATTTGGCGAGGGAGTTTAGCATATGAAAAAGACAATGGCCTTGTGTGGCGTGCTGTTTGCCGGTGCCTTGATGTTCGCACAGAAAATCACAGTTGAGTCGGTTTGTGCCGACCTTGCAAAGAATACAATCACAAAGGGTGATTTTACCCAGGAAAAAACCGTAGGCAAGAACAACAGAAAGCTCAAGTCCAACGGAAAGTTCATTTTTTCCACAGACGGAATTGTCTGGAACACCATCAGGCCTTTCCCTTCTACTCTTGTGCTCGGTGCGGACTACATGGTTCAGATCGGTTCAGACGGAACACGCAAGGTCACCGACGCAAGAGGCAACGACGCTTTCAAGAGCGTTTCGTCTACCTTGCTTGCCGTTTTCTCAAACGACATCACAAAGCTCAACCAGAATTTCAATGTGAACTTTTCAGCGGAAGCAGATAAATGGACCGTCACATTGCAGCCAAAGGACAAGACCGTTGCTTCTGTAATGACAGCCATTGTCCTTAAGGGATCTAGCGCCGCTGCAGGTTCGGAAATCGATGGAATCCAGCTCAATGAGGCAAACGGCGGAACCGTTGACTATGCCTTTGCAAACCAGACACATCCTAAGGAACTGACAACAGATGAAAAGTCACTTTTCAAGGCTGACTAGGTTCAGCGACAGGACTTACCTTAAATTCTGGGTGGTCTTCCATATTGCGGTAATTCTCTTTTTTCTGATCAATTTCATTGCTGTCCGTGGCAACCTAAAGATCGATGCGGATCTGTTCAACATGTTGCCAAAGTCATTCGCCGGCCAGTCCATCGCCAAGGCTGACGAAAAGATGACGGCGCTTACGGCGCAGAACGTATTTGTCCTTGTGGGAAACAAGGATTTTGCAAAGGCAAAGGAAGTCGCTGCTCAGGTTTACGACCAGCTCAAGGACAGCACTAAATTCGACAGCCTTTCACTTTATCAGGATATGACGACTCTTGGTGATGTCACCGATTTCATACATCAGTACAGATGGAATCTTCTGGACAGCAATTCCGTTGAAAAAATCATGGCAGACGGTGGGGCCGCATTTGCTGAGGAAAGTCTGGCAAAGGCATTCAGTCCTTTTACCATGATGCCATTGGACAATCTGGATGAAGACCCTTTCCTTCTTGCGGAGACAGGATTGGAAAACTATCTTGCCGCGGTCCAGTCCAGCGGTACGGCGATGACGGTCAAGGATGGTGTCCTTGCTGCTGAAAGTGACGGAATGTGGTTTGTCATGATCCGCGGCAACCTTACAAAGGAAGGTGCGGCCCTGGCAAGCAAGAAAAACGGAATCACACGCATATACGAAGTATGCCTTCCGCTTGAAAAGGATGGAACACGTTTCGTGTTCACAGGAACTCCATTCCACAGCCACAAAAGTTCAAACGCTGCTACAAGAGAAATCACGATCATTTCAGCTGTTTCCATTGCAGCCGTCCTTGTGATGCTTCTTCTTGTTTTCTCATCACCGGTTCCAATCCTTCTTTCCCTTGGTTCCATTACAATCTCAATCTGTACAGCCTTTGCCATGAGCATTGGTGTTTTCCATAAGCTCCATGTCCTTACACTTATATTCGGAACATCCCTCATCGGATCGTGCATAGACTACAGCCTTCATTACTTCATCAACTGGAAGGGCAACCATAACCTCAAAAGTGGAAGTGAAATCAGAAGCTACCTTTTCTCTGGTCTTCTCCTTTCCCTTATTTCTACGGAAATATGCTTCGCGATCCTTTTGTTCGCTCCATTCAATCTGTTGAAGCAGATGGCGGTTTTCTCCCTCACTGGAATCTTAAGTTCATTCCTTACTGTCATCTGCATATATCCTCTGGTTCCGATTCCGCAGAGACGAAGAGTCCACGGCAAGCGTCTTGTAAAGCTCCCTGAATGGTATGACCGAAGGACTGTCGGACGCATCGGTGTCACCATCATGTTTGTCTTTGCGGGCATCTGCATGTTTACTGGATACAAGAACTGCAAGATCAAGAACAACCTTGCTGGCCTCTACAAGATGGAAGGCCGTGTCCTTGATGACCAGATAGAAGCCGTAAAGATCCTAAAGTATGCTCCACGCGGATGGTTCATTCTCCGTGACAAAACCCAGGACGGACTCCTTGAGAAGGAAGAAGCATTCTGTGAGAAAATAAAGGCAGCCGACGGTGAGACAGGACTTATGTGCACAACAGCCTTCATTCCGTCTATTGCAAAACAGAAGAAATCAAGACAGGCCTGTGAATCGCTTATTGGACTTGCGTCGGACCAGTATGAAATGCTTGGCTACGAAGGCATGACCGGTGATGATCTGAGAAATTTCTTTGAAGACAGCAATGGTTTTGTGTCCATGGACAAGGTACCTGACTTCATGATGAAATCCATCGCTTCCGCATGGCTTGGAGAAATCGACGGCATGTATTATTCCGTAGTATTCCCGGCGCAGGTAAGGAACGAGGAACTTTTTGAAAGCTTCGCTGCTGCAGATGAGGATATCTTCTATGTAAGCAAGATGCTGGACATCAGCCGTGACCTGGACCATCTTACTAAGATGATACTCAAGTTCTTTGCCGTTGCCTACGTGATAATTTTTGTCGTACTGAGATTCTTCTATACAAGAAAGCAGACATTCAAGATCATTTCGATTCCGTTGCTAATAATCCTCATGGTGGCATCGATTTTCTCATTGTCAAAAATCCATCTTGAATTCTTCTCCATCACAGGAATAATCCTTGTCTTTGGACTTGGCCTTGATTACGTCATTTACATGGTAGAGGCGGAACGTCGCGGAGACAACTCTGAATATGCAAAGCTTGAGCCATTTGCGATCCTGCTGTCTTTCCTGACGACATCCGTTTCCTTTGGTGCCCTTGCCTTGAGTTCATTCACTCCGGTACATCTCATGGGACTTGCGATCTTCATAGGCCTCTTTACGGCCTACTACAGTTCCTTCTTCTATGAGAGAGACAGAAAGCCGGACAGTCTCTAATTTGACAAAGACAGGCATAAAATTTAAACTTTAATCATGAAGAGAATTTATTATGTCTGCCTTGCTTGCCTGGCAGCTCTTTTTGTTTCCTGTGCCTCAAATCCAAAGCTTGCCGGTGTTGATACTCCGGCTGTCTATGTGACCAATACAAAAAAAGTAAACATCCTTTCCACCCAGAACATCTCAGCCAGCATGGATGAAGTCCAGCTTTTTGAGGGCAACTTCGGTGACACCAGTTTTTCCATGCCGGTATATATCCAGGCGGACGAAAGCAGCCTTTACATCTCAATGCTCAACGATGTGGGAACAAGCCTTGGCGAGCTTACCTTCTCCGGAAACAAGGTTGATTTTGAATCCAGCGTGATGCCAAAAAATCTCAAGGCGGAATACATTGTCTGGGACATCCAGCTTGTCTGGTATGATCCTGAAAGCATCCGGGAACGTCTGTCACACTACAAGCTTTCATTTGATGTCTCTTCAGACGGAACCACCGAGACTCGTAAAATTATTGACGGCAGCAAAGTGATAGAAGAAATTTCAATCAAGAAAAACTATGTCGTCATAAAGAATCTTCTTCGCGGCTATGAATATCATCTCACTGGAGTTGGCGATGAATAGTTTCTACCTTGCAAAACCAGGAGTTGTTTCATGTGCCGGACTTTCCATTGGTGAACTCTGGACCTCTGTGACTTCAGGCCGCCAGGACGGAATAAAAAAAGTTTCCGTAGTTTCTGGTGATGTTTTCTATGCGGGAAGGATCGATGATGAAAAAATTCAGGGTACCACTGCCCGTTATGACATGAGGATACACCGCATCCAGGAAATGGCCCTTGCGCAGATTTCTTCCCAGGTTGAAAAGGTAAAGGAAAAATACGGCGCGGAACGTGTGGCTGTCTGCGTAGGTTCCTGTGACAATGGAACTGAATTTTCCGTAGGCGGACACAAGGTCTTTTTTGAAAGCGGAAAATTCTCAGAGGATTATTCAATAGAAATGCAGGGTGCGGATTATCCTGCCACTTTTGTGAAAGAAAAATTTGGTCTCAAAGGTCAGTGTCTTGCATTCAGTACGGCATGCTCTTCAAGCGCTGAAGCGATCATAAAAGGTGCCCAGCTTCTTTCCTGTGGCATGGCCGACGCCGTTGTCGCAGGTGGTGTGGACATTGCATCGGACACGGTGCTTCTTGGTTTTGGTGCCCTTGAGGCGGTCTCTTCTGAAATCACAAATCCCTTCAGCAAAAACAGGCATGGCATTACACTTGGCGAAGGTGCCGCATTCTTTGTCATGACAAGGGATGATCTTGACGGCAGCGGTATTTCTTTGCTTGGTTATGGTGAAAGCTCCGATGCCCATCATATGACAAGCCCTGACCCAAGCGGTCGCGGTGCCGTGCAGGCAATGAAAGAAGCTCTAAGGAGAGCTGGACTGGAACCTGCCGACATAGATTATCTTAACCTTCACGGAACTGGAACCAAACTTAATGATTCCATGGAAAGCAAGGCTGTGGATGAAGTTTTCGGTGACTGCAAGGTTGCCGCAAGCACGACGAAACCTTTTACGGGACACACCCTTGGTGCCGGCAGCGCATTGGAGCTTGCCTTGTGCTGGCAGGCCGTATCGAAAAATGAAAACAAGGAAAATCCAGAGCTGCCATTGCAGATGTGGGATGGCCAGCGGGATGATGAGATTCCGCCTTTGAATTTTGTGGATGAGGACAACAGCGGAAACGCAGGCAAGGTAAGAATCTGCATGAGCAACAGCTTTGCCTTCGGTGGTTCCAACTGCTGTCTTATAGTAGGAAAGAAATGAACCAGAGAATAGAAAAAGACCAGCTTATAGATCTGCTACCTCACAAGGGCAAGATGTTCCTTCTTTCCAGGGTCACAGGCCACGATACGGAAAAACTCAGCATCACCGTTGAGACAGACATTACCGAAGATTTCATTTTCTATGAAAAGGAAATTGACGGCATACCAAACTGGTGTACCTTTGAGATCATGGCCCAGGCTATTTCCGCATTGACCGGAATCCATGATGCAGTCTACGGAATCAAGCCAAAGGCTGGATGCATTCTGAGCGTCTCCGGTTTCAAGGCAGACATGCCGTCATTCAAAAAAGGGACGACAATAAAGGCGACTGCCTTTGAGGAATATCGGGATCTGGAAAGCGGAATCTACCGCTATCAGTGCAAGGCCTATGAGAGTCCTGAAAGTCATGAGCCTGCCATAGAGGCGGTCATCACCGTCATGCAGACTGAAAACATGGAAAGCATCCTTTCTTTATAGGGAGATTATATATGAACGAAGATAAAAAGATTCTTGTTACAGGTGCTTCAGGCGGAATTGGACGTGCCATCGCCTTGGACTGCGCAAAGGCAGGCTATTATGTGATCTGCCACTACAACCGCGGAGAAGAAAAAGCCCGTGCCCTCCTTGAAGAAATCACAGCCGCCGGTGGAAATGGTGAGCTGATCCAGTTTGACATAACTGACCGCCAGGACTGCAAGACAAAGCTTGATGCCATGACAGAAAAACACGGTGCCCTCTGGGGTGTGGTCAACAATGCGGGAATAACCAAAGACAATACTTTCGCAGGTCTTTCAGGCGACGAATGGGACAGTGTCGTTCATACGAATCTTGACAGCTTCTACAACGTCCTCAATCCGTTGGTGATGCCTTTGGCCAGAAAAAAGAAAGGCCGCATCATAACCATCGCTTCCGTAAGCGGAATCATGGGAAACCGCGGTCAGACAAACTACAGCGCATCTAAAGCCGGAATCATCGGTGCCACAAAAGCCCTTGCCACTGAACTTGCAAGCCGCAGCATCACCGTGAACTGCATTGCCCCTGGACTCATAGAGACGGACATGATCAAGGATGCCCCTATGGACATGATCATGCAGACCATTCCAATGAAGCGTGCAGGCAAGCCAAGTGAAGTGAGTGCCCTTGCTGTTTTCCTTCTTTCGGAAGAAGCAGGATACATCACACGCCAGGTGATAAGCGTCAATGGAGGCCTTATCTAAATGACCTTTACAAGACCGGATGGCAAGCGTCGCGTTGTTGTTACTGGAGCCGGAATGCTTTCTGCTCTGGGACGTTCATGGGATGAAGCCTATGCAAAGCTTAAGGAAAAGAAAAACCTCGTCAAATACATGAAGGAATGGGAGCACCATGACAAGATGAACACAAAGCTTGCATGTCCTTGCACGGAAGAGCTTCCGAAATTTCCAAGAAAGAAAATACGCGGAATGGGAAGAGTCGCCTTGCTTTCCCTTGTCGCCACAGATGATGCCCTCAAGATGGCTGGCCTTCTTGATGAAGCAGGAGAGCCTGTTGAAGAAATCCATAACGGCCGTACCGGTATCGCCTACGGCTGCTGCATGGGTTCAATCGAGGCTCTTGGCCACATGGTAGGTATTGTCCAGCGCAATGATTTTACAAATGTGGACAGCCAGACATACATCAAGTGCATGCCTCAGACATGCGCCGCAAACCTGAGCATATACTATTCTATCCGTGGGCGCGTCATTGTGACCGACACAGCCTGTACCAGCAGCAGCCAGGCCATCGGCTATTCCTATGAAGCCATCGCCGACGGAAGGCAGGACATGATGATCGCAGGTGGAGCCGATGAGATTTCCTCGGCAGACAGCGCCATCTTTGACATCATGGGAGCCGCCAGCTGCCGCAATGATGCCCCACATACAACACCTATGGCCTGGGATAAGAACCGCGACGGCCTTGTAATAGGCGAGGGCGCAGGCACGCTTATACTTGAGGACCTTGAGCATGCCGTGAAACGCGGCGCAAAGATCTATGCAGAAGTAGCCGGTTTTGGAACCAACATGGACGGAACCCACATCACAAGCCCAAACAGCGAGACACAGGCTGTGGCATTGAAGCTGGCCTTGCATGACGCCGGCATCTCGCCGGACCAGATAGCCTATGTGAATGCCCACGGAACTGCCACTGCCCACGGTGATGTTTCAGAAAGCATGGCGGTGCACAGCGTTTTTGCCCGCCCTGTTCCGGTAAGCACAACAAAAAGTTACATAGGACATACCCTTGGTGCTTGCGGTGCCATAGAGTCATGGCTTACAATATGCATGATGAACGAAGGCTGGTTCCATCCAAACCTCAACCTTAAGGAAGTGGATGAAAACTGTGCGCCTTTGGATTACATCAAGGACGATGGTAGAACCATTGACGCGGAATACGTCATGTCCAACAACTTTGCCTTTGGCGGAGTAAATACTTCCTTGATCTTCAGGAAATGGAGCGGAAATTAAATGTCATTTGCAGATAAAATAAAAAGTATATTTGGAAAAGAAGAAGCAAAACCTTCGCGCCCTAGTCTTGTAGACCAGATCAATGTCCACATGAATCTTCTTGTCCAGAAATCCGGAATCCTTAACGATCAGTTTGCAAAGGAAAAAGCCGACATTGCTGCCATTGCCGCAGAAGCTTCTGCTCTCAAGGAATCAAAGGAAATTCTTGCGGCAAAACTTGAGCAGGACATCCTTGGAAGGATCACTGCCGTAAGTTCCGCCTGTGAGCTTGCCATAGCAGGAAAGCAGCCGGAAAATGTAAAGAAAGAAATCAGTTCACTTAAGGCCAAGATGAGCCAGAGAAGCGCCCTCTGAATCAAAGGGTAATCTGACTTAGGACTTCTCCAATGCTGCTGTGGATCACCAGATCGGCTATGCTGTCGCTCTGGGTAGGATCCCTGTTTATAAGGACAATCCTGTTTCCCTTGAAATACCTTATCATGCCTGCGGCTGGATAGACGGTCAATGAGGTTCCGCCTATGATCAGAAGATCCGCAGAAGAAATGGCATTAAGGGCACCTTCGACTATGGCGTCATTCAAGGGTTCTTCATAGAGGACCACATCCGGTTTTACAAGGCCGCCGCACTTACGGCATCTTGGGATTCCGTCTTCATCGCTGTTTTCACGGATATAGACATCGTCATGGAATTCGCCGCACTTCATGCAGTAGTTTCTGAGGACGCTTCCATGAAGTTCCCAGACTTTTTTGCTTCCGGCTGCCTGATGAAGGCCGTCTATGTTCTGGGTCACGACACCAATGAGCTTGCCTGCCTTTTCCATTTCCGCTAGCTTGAGATGTGCCTTGTTTGGCTTTATTCCGTTTAAAAGAAGCTTTTCCTTGTAGAATCTATAGAATTCCTTTGTGTCTGCCCTGAAAAAGGAGTTGCTAATTATTGTTTCAGGCGGATAGGCCCACTTCTGGTTGTAAAGTCCGTCCACGCTGCGAAAATCAGGGATTCCGCTTTCCGTGCTTACTCCTGCGCCTCCGAAAAACACGATTCTTGAGGCCTCGTCTATGAAATTCTGCAGTTTTTCTATCTTTTCTTCCATAATAAGAAGTATATGTCCGCCTTGGCTAACCTGCAATAACTTTTTGTTTGCGCTTTGGACATATTGGAGTTATTATAAATAATATTATGAGGAAATTCGCATCATGTGCCGATAATCTAATGGGGTACCTGTTTTTTAACGGGATTTCCATAGGTTTTTGTTTCTGATTAATAATATTAGTACAAAAAAGTATATAAAACACGGGGTAACACATGCTTAAAAAAGTCTTTGCTTTATTGTTGGCGGTGACTCTTCTGCCTGTATCATTGAGCGCAAAAAGAAAGGTCACTTCAAAGTCTGTCGGTCCAGAAAACAGCTGGCAGGAAAAATTCGACATCAACGAAGAAACTGAACACGCAGCCGGTAAGTACAACGTCCTTGTCACAGCAGAAGACAAAGCCGGAAACGAAACCATTGCGGGACCTTTCAACATCTACATTGATCCAAAGTCCGACCTTCCAGTTTCAGGTATCACAAACCCAGTCCAGAACATGCGCGTTCCTGGCAACCTGAACATTGTCGGTACATGTGTTGATGATGATAAAGTCACAGAAGTTTGGCTTATCCTCGACGGAGACGAAGAGCATCCTGTAAAGGCCCAGGGTACTGAATTCTGGTCTTACTTCCTTGATACAACACAGCTTTTTGAAGGTCCTCATACAATCGAAGTATACGGCATCGATAACGGTAATCCGGATGCATACAAGGATGAGAACGGAAAGGTAGACCAGTCTCGCGTAATTCCTAAGAAGGGTGAACGCACAAAGGTAACCTGGCAGCTTGACCGCCGTGCTCCGGTAATCGAAGTCACAAACCTTACAATGGGTCAGCTTGTCTCTGGCAAGATCGACCTTTCCGGAACTGTAAAGGACGGTAACGGAATCAACACCCTTGAATATTCCCTTGACGGTGGAAAGTACTACAGCTTCACATCAATAAAGGAAGAAAAATACAAGCAGAGAACAGAAGATGGTCTCATGAGCGAATTCAAATTCAGCGTGCCTGTAAACACAAAGGACTTCTCTGATGGTGTTGCTACATGCTGGTTCCGCGCAAGAGACAACGCAGGTTCCGTAGGCAACTACGCTTTCCTCTACTTCATTGATAATACAAACCCAGACATCAAGATCGTTACTCCTGAAAACAACGAAGTAATGAACGGTGTTTTCACTGTTGCCGGTTATGCAAAGGATATCAACGGTATCCAGAAGCTTTCATGGCAGTGGGGTTCTGAATCTGGAGACTTCGAACTTACACCAGGTAACCCGTACTGGGTAAAGGAAGTCAACTCGATCGGAAAATCAAAGTCAGAAGTGTTCACTGTAACTGGTACAGATACAATGGGCAACACTGTTGTGGTTAAGCGCACAATCCCTCTCAACCAGGAAGACGACAAGCCAGTTGTCACAATCGGCTATCCATCAAATGGAGTTGAAGTCGAAGGTGAAGACGGCTCCCTTTATATCCGTGGTATCGTTACTGATGATGACGGTGTAGTAAGCGTTTCATATAAGCTTGACGGTGGTGAAGAAAAGACAATGGACTGCCTTGGTGTGTTCTATGCTCCTATCCCGGGAACACTTGCAGACGGAAACCACACAGTCACAGTATATGGCACAGACAGATTTGGAGTTAAGGGAAATCCTGTAACAACAACATTCAAGTCAAAGGGTGTCGCTCCTACATTCGGTGGCGCAGTATACAAGGCAGGCGGAAAGAACACAGACTTCGCTGACGGTCTTACAGTAAATCCTGAAGCAGACGGAATCTATGAAATTCCTGTTGCTTCTACATGTGGACTTGCATCCGCAGAATATAAGATTACTTGGGGAAGCAACGGTGTCGTCACTGGCAACGCAAACCTCAAGGGTGGTGAAAAGAACGCCACAGTTTCAATTCCACTTTCTGGCGATGAGCTCCCATGGGGTGTCGCAAAGATCGAGGTGAAGGCAAAGGACATCTATGGCCGTGAATCTGTAAACAATGCTGTTGTAAAGATCCGTGATCTTACAAAGATGTGGACAGACAAGCCAGGTGTATATTTCACAGATTCAGTGATCGCAGAAGACGGAACAGTAATCGCACTTAAGAGCAAGCCTCTCACAGGTTACTTTGCAGGCGGAAAGATTTCTTCCGTTTCTCTCAGCCCGGCACAGAGAGGTGTAGATGTATCATTCAGCGGAAATGTAATCACTCTTACATCTGAAGTTGATTCTACAGAATTCAAGGTTCAGGTAACTGAAGCATCTGGTGCCGTCTATACATCAAGAGCACTCAACTTCAAGGCTCCTCTTGAAAAGCTTGCACTTACTCTCGATGATACAGATTCATACAACGCAGACCGCGGTATTCCCTTTGAATTTGAAACACCAGATACAAAGCTCAACATCTCTGGTAAGGTGACAGTACCTTCCGCAAAACTCCGCTACAGAATCCTTTCTGTAAAGGCAGACATGTATGAGGATGTTCTTCTTACAGGTTCTTCTCGCGCTGCAGACACAGACTGGGAAGACATTGAAGTTTCAAGAAGAGGAACATGGTCAATCACAAAGCTCAACTTTGACAGCTTTACAGACGGTATCGCCGTAGTTGAAATCGTTGCCGACACTGCAGACGGACAGAACGCAGCACAGGCAGTATTTGTAAGAAAGATTCCATATGCTCCAGAAACAGACGTTGTTGATGGAAAGGGAAAGAAGCTTGCAAAGGCAGCACCAAAGATGTACTGGCTCTCTGGCCGTGACAACTATGGTGTATGTGTATACCAGGGTTCATTGGACAACACATTCAAGTATGTCCGCAAGGAAAACCTCCGTGCCGACGAACCTGCAATCGTGTTCACAGCAAATACACAGGATACACCAAAGCCTGTGAAAGTATCTTCCGCACCTCTCAATGTTCAGGCTGAAAGCAGCATCGCTGTTGAAATCACAACAGTGAACAACGAAGCATACAAGAGCGGTATGGATGTTCAGCTCAACAGAACAATGGCAAAGGATGAATCACACACAGCTATCGTTACAATCAGAAGCAACAGCGTGATCAAGTCCGCAGCCTACAAGATCTCTGGTGTAGAAGTTCCTGGTGGACAGGTTTCACAGTCAGGAAACGCAGTCCTCGCACTTGTTTCTTCAGATCCAGAAACTCTTGAAAACATCTACTCTGCAACAATTCCTCTTGCAAACCTTCCTGCACGTATCACAGAACTTTCTGTGACAGCAACAGATGCAAAGGGCAAGTCGGTTTCAGCAAACGGAACATTTAACGTTGTAAGACATCATGAAGCAATCGACAACAAGCCACAGATCTACTGGCAGGCAGAAGGACTTACACACTGGGATGACAGCCTCAAGGCATATGTCCTCAACGACGGCAGCGCCCTTGTTGGTTACTGCAACGTTCCAGGTCCTGTAACAGCAAGAGTTCGTGGTGACACACCTGGTCTCAACGTTTCTGCAGACGGAAACATCATCCGCCTTACAGCAACAAGCGACGGAACATTCCGTGGAGTAAGCGTACGCGTAACTGGTGAGGACGGTGGTTCTTACCTTGCTCCGGAAGTTACACTGGTCGTAGATACAGCAAAACCAACAATCACACTTGGAAGCCCTAAGAACCTTACATATATCAAGGACTCATTCATCCTTTCTGGTACAGCATCAGACGGAAACGGTATCGCTCTCGTAGAATACTCGTTGATGGATGACAAGGCCGACGTAAAGGAAAAGGACGGAACAGTCAAGGAATCAGGAAAGGCTGTATGGAAGAAGCTTTCAGCATCAAAGGCCGGTGAATTCTGGATGAATGTTTCCATCAAGGAATTTGATGATGGATATGTTCCTCTTTCAATCCGCGTTACTGATACAGTCGGTAAGGTTACATATGAAAACCTTTCTCTCTTCAAGGATACTACACCTCCAGAGGTCAAGGTAATTCTTCCAGATGCAGAAAGCATCGTAAACGGTGAAAATACAATTGTATTTGATGTAAAGGACAATGGCAGAATGACCAAGGTTCAGTACACAAGTGCAAGCGGAAGAACAAAGCTTCCATATGACATCTTCATCAAGCCGGAAGAAGTTCCAGTAAAGACAACGAAGGATGCAGAAGGCAATGATGTGGAAGAATCAGAAAGATTCGATCCACTCAGAACAATGAACTATAAGCATCCAAACATGAGGGTAGGTACTGTAGACGCACCTATCGACAACAACATGGCATTCACATTCACAGATGCCAACGGAAATGAAACAGTAATCAACAAGTGGGGCTTCACTGTAGATGAAAAGAGCGACAAGCCTGTAACAGAAATCCATCTCCCTGAAGAAATGCAGGTTGTTACTACTGACTTCGTTATTTCCGGTGTCGTATTTGATGATGATGGAAAGTGTAAGATCTACTACAAGATCGACAATGACGAATACAAGCAGTACATCGCAGAAGACGGAAGCGAATATTCTTCAAGCTACAAATTTGACATTCCTCTCCTCTCACTCAAGGACAACGAACATACAATCACAGCATATGCTGTCGACGTAAACGGTGTTAAGGGTGATGAGACAAAGCGTGTATTCCGCGTATCTCTTGAAGAGCCAAAGGGTGCAATGACAGCTCCAGAAATCGACAAGACAGTCAAGGAAACTGTTACTCTCCGCGGTTGGGCAAGCGACAAGAACGACATCGAACTTGTACAGATTTCCGTAGACAACGGTGCTACATTCAATGACGCAAAGGGTACAACCGACTGGTCATACACATTCAACACTGCTGTTGTACAGGACGGTACTCATGTAGTATTCATCCGCATCTACGACAAGTACGGAATCACAGCCCTCTACTCATCATTGATCAACATTGATAATACTGCTCCTGATCTTAGACTTGAGCTCCCTCTTGATGACTCAAAGATCTCAAGAAGAATCTTCATGTCTGGTCAGACAACAGATAACATCCAGCTTACAAAGCTCTTCCTTACAATCCGCAGCCTTGAAGGAAAGACAATCCCAGACCGCCTTGCAAGAAGAGATCTTGAGCCTCAGGAAATCATTACCCAGGTCATCGATATCGCCGAGCTCAACAACGGCTTCTACAATATCGAACTTACTGGTACTGATGCCGCAGGCAACATCACTCGTGTAAGCCGCAACATCGAACTTGATAAGACAAAGCCACTTTCTAAGGTTGATGTGCTCTATCCACTCAACGGTGAGCATTGTCATGGAGAATTCAACATCTACGGTAGTACATATTCTGAAAAGGAAGATCCTATCGACCATGTTGACCTCTACATTGACCGCCGCAAGATGGAAGAACTTGGAAGCGCACAGGTAACAAAGAGCGGATACTATAAGTTCAGCCTTAAGCATGTGCTCCCTCCAAAACTTGTTGAAGGAAAGGATGCAAACGGTGATCCAATCACATATCCTGCAGGCGAGGAATACGAGCTTACAGAAGGAAAGCACTCGTTCCAGACAATCGCTGTCACAAAGAGCGGAAAGCGCGTTCTTTCAAACGAACAGACATTCGTATACAAGTCAACAGGTCCATGGGTAACTCTTGAGACATTCACATACGGTGACTTTGCAAGAAACAGACCACTCCTTGAAGGAAAGGCCGGTTACATCCTCACAGAAGAGGAAAAGGCAGAGCTCAAGGACAAGACAATTCCGTCTGACCGCCGTGCTGAACTTGAAAACAGAAAGGTAAAGAGAATCTACATCAGCTTTGACAACGGTAAGACATACGAACCAGTTTCTAAGCCTGGCAAGAGCCACTGGGAATACCGTGTTGAAAACCTTGATATCCCTGCAGGTTACCACTTCATGCTCATCAAGGCAGAAATGGCAAACGGCGACAAGGCAATCACAAGAACTGTAGTCCAGGTTGATAGAACAAACCCATCTGTAACTTTGATTTCACCGGGTGAAGGCGGACACTACAACCAGGAACTCCTCTTCAACGGACTTTCTGGTGACGACATCGACCTTAATGACGTTACACTTACATTGCGTAAGGGTGACAAGGCTTCTTATGAAGTTCCAAAGTTCATCCAGGGACTTTACTTCGATGCTTCTGTATGGGGTGCTACACTCTATAACGTTGGTATCGGTCTTACAGCATTCGACGGTGCCGTTAAGGTTCAGGCAAACTTTGGTCAGTTCACACAGGAACAGCGTGACAAGGTTTCTGAAGCCCTTGGTCTTGGACTTACAGGTCTTCGCTTTGGTGGAAACGTATTTGGCGGAAAGATCATCGCACAGCTTGCTTACATTCCGTTCAGATACTTCTTTGGACGTGACTGGGACTGGCTTACTGCTACAGTTGCAATCGGTGCCAACTTCTCGTACTTCACGGAATCTGGTGCTTCTGTGACAACAGGAGAGCAGGTTGCTCAGGTTCTTTCTGCAGCACTCATGCAGATCGAATTCCCACGCATCACAATGGCCAACGTAAAGTACTTCAGAACTTGGTCTACATACTTTGAACCACAGGTATGGTTCATCCCATCCGACGTTGGTGGAGAAGACGCAAAGAAATATGTCTTCACATTCTCAGTCGGAATCAGAACATGTCTCTTCTAGGATGACATAAGATCCTGATAAAATCAGCCGCCGGGCAATTTGCCTGGCGGCCTTTTTCATTTTCATCCGCATGGAAATTTGACAGCTCTGCCAGAAAAGGTCTATAATTTAGTGTAAAATCTCTATTTTCTCCATTTTGTTTAATATATCAATAAAAGTGTTATATTATTTAATATTGCCTACAATCATGCCGAAAATAAGATGAGAGTTTTTTCTGCGTTGTAAGTGATTCATAGCTATTTCAGGAGCATGTTATGAAAAGCATTTTCAACAAGTTTTTTGCAAGATTTGCATTTGGTCTTTCGTTTGTCCTTCCTCTGGTTGCGACACTTTCGTGCGAAGTCGGTCTTGGTGAGGCCGTCGACGTTTCAGCACCTACCTGTACCATTACCTATCCGCCTTCAGGCGCCGTTGTCAGGGATAGTTTCATCCTTGCCGGTGAATGTAATGATGACGTAAAGGTAACCAGGGTCGTCGTAAGGGTCACCAACACTTCTTCAAATGGCAAGCAGTTCTTTGAGACTGACGCTGACATAGATCTTGAAGACAAAAAATTCTCTGTAGTTCTCAATGAAAAACTTGCTGAAAATGACAGGCATTACAACGACTACAATGGCTGGCAGTTCGCAGACGGAACCTACGAAATCACTGCATGGGCATACGATAACAGCGGTAAGACATCAGGTGTCTCATCACGTTCCATTGATATTGATAACACAGCTCCTTTGTTCATCATATCAAAACCTGGTGTAACAGCTGGTTCCGGCGATGAAGCAAGTGCCTATGGATCTACTTTTGCAGTTACAGGTACAATCGCCGACCTTCATGAAATCTCCAAGATGGCTCTTGATGTCTACGATAAGGCCGGCAACAAGATTACAAATTCAGACAGTGCCAGTGAAGTAGA
>JAGHUO010000090.1 GCA_018064785.1 Candidatus Treponema equi | reverse complement strand
AAGCTCATCATCATCGACAAGGAAATCGACGAACCATACTGGGCAATGATCAAGAAGGAACTCTTCCGCCCAGCCCTCATCAAGAAGGAAGCAAAGAACGTTAAGATCGTCTACACACCACTCCACGGAACTGGTGCCATGCACGTTGAAAAGGTTCTCGGTGACCTCGGACTCAAGGTAATCACAGTACCAGAACAGAAGAAGCCTGATGGAGCATTCCCAACAGTAGAGAAGCCAAATCCAGAAGAAGCACCAGCACTCAAGATGGCTGTTGAACTTGCAAAGAAGGAAAAGGCAGATGTCGTTATGGCAACTGACCCAGATGCAGACCGCTTTGGTACAGCATTCCCAGATGAAAACGGAAACTACGTTCTCGTTTCTGGAAACCAGATGGGTGCCCTCCTCTGCGACTACATCCTCCTTTCTCGTACAGAAAAGAAGAAGATGCCAGAAAATCCTGCATGTATCCGCTCTATCGTTACATCACCATTCGTTGATGCAATCTGTAAGAAGTACAAGGTAAAGCTCATTGAAGTTCTCACAGGATTCAAGTGGATCGCTGCAGCAGAAGCAGAATTCGAAAAGAACAAGACAAACAACTATGTATTCGGTCTTGAAGAAAGCTATGGATACAAGATTGAAAAGTCAGTAATGGACAAGGACGGTGTTTCAGCAGCTGCTCTTTGTGCAGAAATGACACTCTACTGGAGAAGCCAGGGCGTTTCATTGCTCCAGCGCCTCGATGACATGTACAAGAAGTACGGTTACTTCGAGGACCGCTCAATCAGCAAGTACTTCCCAGGCGTTAAGGGTCCAGCAATCATGGGCGGAATCATGACAAAGCTCCGCACAGAAGGTCTCAAGACTCTTGGTGGAAAGAAGGTTCTCAAGATCCGCGACATCGGCGAACAGGTTGAATTCGACCCAGCAAAGAAGGACAAGAAGAAGAAGCTCAAGTTCCCTAAGAGCAACGTTCTCCAGTTCTTCCTCGAAGGCGGAACAATCGTTTCTGCACGTCCATCTGGAACAGAACCAAAGATCAAATTCTACATCAACAGCTGTACACCAGTTAAGGGTGGAAAGGATGCTGAACTTGCAAAGTCTAAGGCAGAAGCAGCAAAGCTTTGCGATGCAATCTCTAAGGAAATCAACAAGATCCTTGATTCAGCAAAGTAATTTTTCTGAACTGAACTAAAACGGGCGGATTGCTTTCAGAACATGATTTGCAATCCGCTTTTTTTATCTATATTTTATTCATGGGCAAAATAAAAATTCTTTCAGACAACAAAAGGACGGTCCGCGACTATTTTGAAAAGGACTACACCTACGTTGCAGTAGATACAGAAACAACAGGTCTCCATCCTACGGAAAATCATCTCATTGAAATCGGTGCGGTAAAATTCAACCGATACGGAATTCTTGATGACCCCTTCGATATTCTCATCAAACCTCCCGTTGAAATTCCAATGTACATAACGCAGCTTACAGGAATCGATGATTTCATGGTAAGCAAAAGTCCTTCAGCAGTTGAGGCCATAGCCAGATTCCGTGAATATTGCGGCGACAACAATGTGATTCTCGTTGCCCACAATGCACCTTTTGACATCCACTTCATAGATGCGGAACTTGAGCGTGCAGGCCTCCACCCTCTTGATAACCAGGTAATAGATACACTTGTGATAACCAGAGCTTTCCACCCGGATTTCAGAGGTACAGAAGAAGGACCATTCAGGCTGCAGTCACTGGCAAAAAGATACGGAATAAACGTGGAGCATGCCCACAGGGCAAATGATGACGCAAGGGTCTGCATGGAATTGTTCCATAAACTGGCATCTGAAAGAAGAAACAATTCCGACATAGAAAATCTTGCACGCCTTGCCCTCAATGCTTAAATTTTATTTTTTCATGTTATAATATATCCATATGAAAACATGGAATGGATTTGTAAAAGGTATCAATCTTGGCGGCTGGCTGTCTCAGAGCAGCTTAAAAAAAGAACATCTGGACACATTTATTACGGAAGAAGACATAAAGCAGATTGCAGACTGGGGTCTTGATCACGTAAGACTTCCTGTGGACTACATACTTCTCCAGGATGAGGCAGGAAAGCCAAAGGATATCGGTTTTGAATACATAGACCGCTGCCTTCAATGGTGCGACAAGTACAACGTAAACCTCATAATTGAAATCCACAGATTCTACGGCTATTACTTCCTTGATGGTGAAACTGACGAAGGATTTTTCCACAATGAAAAAGTCATAATGAGATTCATAAACATCTGGATTGCCATCGCAAAAAGATATGGACCAAGACCTGAAAGAATATGCTTTGAGCTTTTGAATGCCGTCATGGATGCTGACGACCAGGATTCATGGATGAACATCGCTAAAAGCGCCATCTCCATAATCCGTGTTTTTGCACCGGAAACAAAAATCCTCGTATGCGGCTCAAGGCACTCAAGCGTTCATTCCATCACGACTCTTTCAGACTTCCACGATGAGAATGTAGGATTCAGTTTCCATTGCTACGAGCCTCTCCTGTTCTGCCAGCAGCAGGCTTATTGGAGAGACGACATTCCTAGAGACGTAAAGATGAGCTTCCCAGTTTCAAAGGAAGAATACTATGAGCGTCTTGAAAAATATCCGGCAGTAAGATTCACCGCAAAGAACACCTGCCCAGATCTTCTTGGACCAGATTATTTCAAGAACCTTTTCCAGAGGGCTGTCAACTATGTCGAAAAACTAGGTACCATAATTTACTGCGTTGAATACGGCGCCATCGACAGGGCAGACAGCATTTCCACATTGAACTGGTTCAAGCAGATTCATGAAGCCTTTGATTACCACGGAATCGGAAGAGCCTATTGGACTTACAAGGAAATGGACTACGGCCTGAAAGACCAGAGATTCGAAGGTATCAGAGAAATAATCATTCAAAACCTGTAAGGAATAGGACATGAAGGCAACAGACACATTCAGAAACCCACAGTACGGACACAACTGCGCCCAGGCAGTGGCAAACAAATACAGTAAATTATATTCTGACAATGGAATCGTGGAAACTTACGGACCATATGTCGGAGGACGAGCACCCGGTGGACTATGCGGTGCACTCTTTGCCGCAAAGGAAGCATTGCCTGACCATGCAGATGAAATTGAAGAAGAATTTGCAAAGATCTGCGGAGCAACCACTTGCCGACAGATAAAAACCGAAAATAAAACCAGCTGCCACATGTGCGTAGACACCGCAGACCAGCTGGTTGAAAAATACAGAAACAAATAAAGCTACCTAGCCACGTGGTGCCTTCGCTGAGAATTTTCTGTAAATGCGTAGCATTTTGTCCGCCCCATTATGCGGGCAAAGAAAACTCGTCGAAAGCTCCAGATTTCTATCCCCTTGGAGCTTTCGCTGGGTCTATAGGCGAAGACTTCTGGAAAACCATAAGGCACATCTGGTTTGTACCCTTGATGCTGTCGGTTCCGGCTGTACCGATCACATCGCCAAAGACAACATAGTCACCCTTCTTGACCTTGATTGTTCCAAGGCCGCTGTATACATAGATGTGGCCTGTCTTTGTCTGCACGAAAACAACCTGGCCATAGCCACGGTAGTTGCCGACGTACATAACGGTTCCAGCACGGATGGCAGTGACATTTTCATTCTTTGCACAACCAAGCTGAACTCCGCTGATTTTTCCGGTCATGTATGTAATCGTAGGATTCTTTACAGGCCATGAAAGGCTTGGATCTCCCTTCTTGGAAGAATACTTTCTTGGATCGTCCGGCAATGAAGGAAGATTTGCATTTGCGGTATCAACGATTGTCACAGGTATCTTGAGCTTCTGTCCAGCCTTGAGTTCCGAGTTGGAATCAAGACCATTGAGGCTTTTGAGTTCATCGACTGTAATGGCGTTGACCTTTGCGATGCGGTAGAAAGTATCGCCCTTCTGGACTGTATATGTGTCGTATTTTCTTACAGCACTGGTCTTTGGTTCTTCTGTCTTTGTCTCGGCAGCCTTTGTTTCCTTAGGAGCGTCTGCCTTAGAAATCTCAGCTGCAGAGGTTCCGCCTTTGCGAGGAATCTTGATTTTCTTGCCCGCCTTGAGCACCTCATTGCTTGTGAATCCATTAGCCGAAAGAAGTTCATCGACTGTAATGGAATTGTTTTTTGCAATGCGGTAAAAAGTGTCATCCTTCTGCACTACGTATGTATCGTATGTCACATTGCTTTCCACAGGTGCAGGAACCGAAACTTCTCCAGACGGAATCTTAAGGGTCTGTCCTACCTTCAAGGTATCGCTTTCAGACAGGCCGTTTGCCGAATAGATCTCACTTACCTTTACGCCATACTTTCTGGCAATTGAATAATATGTATCACCGCTTTCAACCTTGTGCACCGCAGACTGACCGAATGCCAGCACACCTGTTGAAATAAAAAGAGCTGCTGTTGAAACAAAAAATTTAGACAATTTCATACTTTGATTTTCGGCATAAATTTTCACTGACTGAAGAATTCTTTTCAAATTCACTTTATTAAGGCGCACATATTCACTATAATGCATTGGCAAGTATCTATTATCATTTTTTCTATATTAGGAGTAAATCATGGCATATTACTATGAAGAGCCGTCTCACACATTCGCTGAGTATCTTTTGATTCCTGGTTACACATCAGAAGACTGTATCCCGGACAATGTTTCCCTCAAGACTCCAGTTGTACGCTACAACAAGAAGGCCGGAGAGAAACCAGCTCTTACAATGAACATTCCTATGGTTTCTGCAGTAATGCAGTCAGTTTCTGATGATAAGCTTGCCATCGCACTTGCAAAGGAAGGCGGAATCAGTTTCATCTTCGGTTCACAGACAATCGAGAACCAGGCAGCCATGGTCGCACGCGTAAAGGCATACAAGGCTGGCTTTGTAACTTCCGATTCAAACATCCGCCCAGACCAGACAATCCAGGAAGTTGTTGAACTTATCCAGGCTACAGGCCACAGTACAATCGCAGTCACAAGCGACGGAACAGCCCACGGAAAACTTGAAGGTATCATCACAGAACGTGACTACAGAATCAACCACGTTGCTCCAGATGCAAAGGTTTCTGAATACATGACTCCATTTGCAAAGCTTGTTACAGGAAAAGACGGAATCACACTTTCTGAAGCAAACGACCTTATCTGGACACACAAGGTAAACCAGCTTCCAATCATCGACGGAAATGGAAACCTTGTATCTATGGTATTCCGCAAGGACTTTGACAACCACCAGGTATATCCAAACGAGAACCTTGACGCACAGCACAGATACATTGTAGGTGCAGGTATCAACACACGCGACTATATGGACCGTGTTCCAGCCCTTCTCGAAGCTGGTGTAGATGTACTTTGTCTTGACTCTTCAGAAGGTTACTCTTGCTGGCAGGGAAAGGCTCTCAAGGACATCCACGCAAAATGGCCTAACGCAAAGGTTGGTGCCGGCAACGTAGTTGACCGCGAAGGCTTCATGTACCTTGCAGAACAGGGTGCAGACTTCATCAAGATCGGTATCGGTGGCGGTTCAATCTGTATCACTCGCGAAACAAAGGGTATTGGACGCGGACAGGCTACAGCAACAATCGAAGTTGCAAAGGCCCGCGACGAATACTATGCAAAGACAGGCATTTACATTCCAATCTGTTCAGACGGTGGTGTAGTTCATGACTACCACATCACTCTTGCTCTTGCAATGGGTGCAGACTTTGTAATGCAGGGACGCTACTTTGCCCGCTTTGATGAATCTCCTACAGCAAAGCTCAACATCAACGGAAGCTATGTTAAGGAATACTGGGGCGAAGGCTCAAACCGCGCACGCAACTGGCAGCGCTATGATCTTGGCGGAAAGAAGACACTTTCTTTCGAAGAAGGTGTCGACTCATACGTTCCATACGCAGGACACTTGCACGACGGTGTTGCTCTCACAACAAGCAAGATCATCCACACAATGTGTAACTGTGGTGCCCTTTCTATCCCTGAACTTCAGGAAAAAGCAAAGATCACTCTTGTTAGCCAGACAACAATAAGCGAAGGAAGCGCTCACGACGTTACAGTCCGCAACACTTCCATCCGCAGCTAGTTTTTAGCAATCATTTTTTGACTGTATCTGGCGCTGAATGCATCTCATACAGTCAGGAGGAATATAATGAACGTAGTAATCATCGGTGCCCAGTGGGGAGATGAAGGAAAAGGTAAGATCGTAGACTACCTTGCAGAAGATGC
>JAGHUO010000141.1 GCA_018064785.1 Candidatus Treponema equi | reverse complement strand
ACGTAAGCACCAGCTGCCTTCTGAAGGGCTGTAAGTGTGTTGTCTACTGCGACGAATGTAACATTTGCATGGGCATGATGAAGGTCCACAAAGAAATTGCTGTCAGCTTCGTAGCTGCTCTTTGCGATGAATACTACGCTTGCACCCTTTTCAATTGCCTGAGGAACGTACTTGTGGCCGTCCTGCATTTCTCCAATGAGAGGAACAAAAAGAGAATCCTTCTCTACATTGCGGCTGTCTGTAACAACAGATGTAAAGGTAATGTTCGATGGTCCAAGGACATGCACACCGTCTGTTGCTTCGAGAATCTGTTCCAATGTAAGAAGACTTCTGTCTATTCCGATCATTTTTTATTTTCCTTATGTGCGCCCGGAACTCCGACACGCACTATTTCTTCACTTTCCGCCTGGCGCATTCCCAGGTCTTCTTCAGCAATCCTTTCAATTCTGTCGGAACTGGAAAGAAGGCTTATATCAGTTATCAGTTTTTTGTTTTCTTCTATCAATTCTTCCTGCTTTCTTTCAAGCTCAAGAATCTCCTTCTGCAGGGTCCTGTATTTGCTTGACTGGATTCCGTTTATGATCAGCAGACCAGGAATTCCCAAAGCGACGATACAGAAGAAAAAAGTCCTGAAAAAACTTCGGATTCTCCTGCCCATCACATAGCCTCCACACCATACAGACGCTTATCGTCGGCATCCCTGAGTTTTCTCACAACCCTAAGCTTTGCGCTTCTTGATGGAGAGTTCATTTTGATCTCTTCCTCAGTAGGCTCAACCGGCTTGCGAGTGAGAACCTCGGCACATGGTGTTCCGCCACAGTTGCAAACAGGCACCTCTGGAGGGCATACACATTGCTTGCCAAGATTCCTGAAGTAGTTCTTCACAATCCTGTCTTCCAGGGAATGGAAAGTGATGACTCCAAGCTTTCCGCCTACCGCAAGTACATTGAAGGCATCGTGGATTGCTTCAGGAAGACGGCTAAGTTCGCTGTTTACCTGGATCCTTAAAGCCTGGAAAGTCCTTGTAGCCGGATGGATGTTTCCGTGTCTGTATTTTGCCGGAACCGCATTGTAGATTATGTCAGCCAGCTGTTTTGTAGATTTGATTGTCTGTGTTCCACGGACCTTGCAGATTTCAGAAGCAATGCGACGTGAATACTTTTCATCAGAATAAAGATAGATCATGTTGGCAAGCTTCTCTTCATCCATCTTGTTCACGATGTCAGCGGCACTTTCCTTTGTTTCTCCATTGAGTCTCATATCAAGATCCTCATCATGGCGGAAAGAAAAACCACGGCCACTGCGCTCATAATGGAATACGCTTATGCCAAGATCAAAAAGAATAAGATTTGGGCGTTCACCATCTTCAGGAAAGTTTCTGTAGAAATCATTGAACCATCCATTGAAGAAAGACATGCGCTCACCAAAAGGAGCAAGACGTTCCTTTGCCTTTGCCTGAATCACACAGTCTGCATCGAGGCCCTTTATCTTTAGTGTTGGATATTTTGAAAGAAAGTTGAAGGAATGACCACCTTCACCAAGTGTGGAATCAATCATGTATGCCTGTGATTCAAAAGGCTCTCCAACCGGAGAAAGATATGAGAGGCATTCATTTAAAAGTACAGGTGTGTGTACGATTTCCACTTTTCTATTCCCTTTTTTCCACTCCCCGTCACCGGGAAGTTTCCTGTTTAGCAATTACAGAAGGATATCGCCCATTGATTCAGAGGCAGCCTGAATGAATGAATCTTCTGTTTTCTTGAGATATTCGCTGTATCGTTCGGAATCCCACAATTCCATGTATCTGTTGATACCAAGAATCGTACATTCTCCCTTGAGACCAGCAAAGTCCCTCAAGCTCTGGGGAATAGAAAGACGTCCCGACTTGTCGAAAGAAATTTCCTGAGCCGGTGAAATAAAGCGACGGAGAACCATACGCTTTCTGTCATCAAAAAGAGAAGCGGACCCCATGATTTTTTCACTCAGTGAGGTCCACTCGTCCACAGTAAAAAGCATGAGACAGTCATCAAGCCCACGGGTTACAACAAGGCTTTCCTGCTGAAGTGCTGTTCGCAACTTAGCCGGGAACTGGATGCGACCTTTGTCGTCCAGGGTATTGTTGTATTCTCCGCAGAGCAAATTCATACTGCTACTCACCACTTTTTCCCACTATTTCCCACTTATCCCCTATTTTAACCAAAATTTACCTAAAGTCAATAAAAAAATGCACCGATAATGAAAAAATTTTCCACCTTTGCCGATGGATTGGAAAAAAGGATTGTTTTCATGTTAGAATCAGCGGATTCAGGAACAAAAGATTGATAAACACATACAACGAGACGGAACTGCACAGAACACTAAAGACCATCTATGCCCTGCAGAACGAAGGAGCCCAGACAGAGGTTCCATGTGGCAAATATATAGTGGACATTCTCCTTTCCGACGGCGGAATAATTGAGATCCAGACGGGAACATTGGCTTCCCTGGCCCCAAAAATCGCCTATTTTCTTAAGGAAAAACGAAAAATACGGGTCGTTCACCCACTTGCCGTTGAAAAATATATAGAAACCTTTGACGAGAAAACAGGAAAGACAAGAAGAAAAAGAAGTCCAAAGCGGCTGTCCATACCTTCGGTATTCCGCGAGCTGACAAAGCTCTATCCTTTTCTTACAGACAGGAATTTCACACTTGAGATACTGGAAGCCATAATCACAGAAGAAAGAACAGACTACGGCAGCCTTGAGAAAAGCGACAACAGCCGCCGAAGGTTCCGAAAGACATGGAACAAGACAGGAAAAAGACTTGATGACGCAGGGAAAGCAAGGACATTCCACACACGGAACGACTGGAAAAAACTGTTGCCTTCCTCACTGCTAAAGAAGGACATGGAATTCACCAGCAGCGATTTTCATTCCGCATTGGCAGAAATGTACCCTAAAGCAAAAAAACAGGAGACTTCCATAATGCTCTGGGTATACGTAAAGATGGGATTTTTTGAAAGAACCGGAGAAAAAAAAGGGAACGCCTTTGTCTACAGAGTGCTGTGACAATGGGTGATGGCACCGGCAAGAGCGTCGGCGGCATGGTCAGGCTTTGGAGCTTCCTTTAGATTCAACAGGATTTTTACACAATGCTCCACTGTTTCCTTGTCTGCGGTCTTTGTCCCCGTTACGGCATATTTTATCTGATTTGGCGTGTACATGAAAACTGGAATTGCATGCTGGGCAAGGCAAAGTGTTATGACACCCTTGGCTTCGGAAACAGCCATGGCACTTGTTGTATTGCGGGCAAAATAAAGGGTCTCCATTTCGGCACAGTCAGGGCGGAATTCATCAATGACAGACTGGAGCCTGTTGTAGATTGCAAGGAGACGAATCTCATGACTGTCTGTGCTTGCCGTTTCTATTACGCCATAGCTTACAAGAGAAATCCTGTTATTGTTGAAGTCCACCACCCCAAAGCCAACATGGGCAAGGCCTGGATCTATTCCCAACACCCTCATTTTTAAAGTCCACAAAAAAAAGAAAAGCCACGGATTCCATAGGAAGGCGTGGCTTTCAATCATGAAATTATGATTTCACAATCAATTATTCTTCGTCGAAGTCATCTGGATATTCAACTGTAGACCATACAGCCTGAACATCATCATCTTCTTCGAGCTTGTCAAGAAGCTTCTTAACCTTTGCTGCTGTATCAAGGTCAACAGCTGTTGTCATCTGTGGAACCATTGAAACTGCTGCAGAAAGTGTTGCCCACTTTTCTGATTCTGGAGTCTCTTCTTCCTTTGGAGAAAGACCAGCGTCGTGCTTAGCCTGGATAGCTTCAACAACTGCTGTGAACGAGTTAGGATCTGTTGTAACAGTGATTACACCGTCTTCTACAACAACGTCTTCTGCACCTGCATCAAGAGCAACTTCCATTACTTCGTCTTCTGTAAGCTTTTCACCGTCGAGAACGATAACGCCCTTGCGGTCGAACATGCGGCTTACTGAACCAGATGTACCAAGGTTTCCACCGTTCTTAGAGAAGATGTTGCGAACGTTTGCTGCAGCACGGTTGTTGTTGTCTGTAAGAACTTCAACCAAAACAGCTACACCACCCTGAGCATATCCTTCATATACCAATTCCTGGTAAACTGCAGCACCTGCTCCAGCACCAGTACCCTTATCGATAGCACGCTTGATGTTGTCCTTAGGCATTGAAGCTGCACGAGCCTTAACAATAGCTGCACGGAGACGTGGGTTTGAATCTGGATCACCACCGCCCATGCTTGCTGCGATAGA
>JAGHUO010000021.1 GCA_018064785.1 Candidatus Treponema equi | reverse complement strand
GCACCACAGAAACCGTTGCGGCATCCGCAACCGCGCTTAAGCTGGTAACCTGCGTATTCCATAGCGTTCATGATTGTGAGTTCTGCAGGAACGCTGTATTTTTTGCCAAAAATGTAGATTGTGGCCATTTCCTTTTCTGCCATTGTATTCTCCTTAGGGGAGTTCCCCTAAAACCCCCGTTTTTTGGGGGAGAAGAAACCCTCTACTCAGAAGCGGGGTTTCTTCTCCCCCAAGCCCCCTCATTTTCCCAGCACTTCTTAAGGGCTTCAGTCACACGCACTTGCTATGACTGAACCTTAAGAATCCCGAATAAGTAGGACAGGGGGATTGTTATTAATATTCTGGTGGTAATTCACCCAACTGGTCAAAGCTGAATACCGGACCGTCTTTACAAACGAACTTGTCACCGATGTTACAGCGACCGCATTTTCCGATACCACACTTCATTCTCATTTCCATTGTTGTGAAGATCTGTTCGTCCTTGAATCCAAGGTCCTTGAGGATCTTCAAAGACATGTGGATGAGGATTGGAGGTCCACACATGATTACTGTCATGCCTGCATCAGGCTTGAGTTCAGTAATGAATGGAGGAACGAATCCTACGTGTCCGTCCCAGCCTTCTTCTGCACGGTCGATTGTGATGTCGATAGAGCAGTTTGGCTGCTTCATCCATGAGTTCTGCATTTCATCAAGGCGAACAAGGTCAGCCTTTGAACGAGCACCATAGATAACCTGGATCTTTCCGTAGTTTGCGCGGTTGTCCATCATGTAGTTGACTACAGAGTGAACTGGAGCAATACCGATACCACCGGCAATAACGAGAATGTCCTTGCCCTTGAGGGCACCTTCTACAGGGAATCCGTTTCCAACAGGTCCGCGAAGACAGATCTGCTGGCCAACTTCTGCGTTGTGAAGCCATTCAGTTACACAACCACAGCGTTTGATTGAGAATTCCATTGCATCCTGCATTGTTGGGGAAGATGTGATAGAAATCATTGATTCGCCAACACCTGGAACGATGAGCATTGCACACTGACCAGGGATGTGTTCAAAGAGTTTCTTTCCGTCGAGACCAACTACGCGGAATGTCTTAACATCAGGAGTTTCCTGCTTAATGTCGATAATTTTTCCTACATAAGGAATAAAGCTTTCGTTGTTTTCCATCTTATTCTCCTATTCCTTAGATATCATCAGATTCGTTAACGGCCTTGATGACCTTAACGATATTCATGTTTACTGGACAGCTTTCAAAACAGCGACCACAACCAGTACATGCAAACATGTCATTGTGTGCCATTGGGTAGTACATCAACTTATGCATGAAGCGCTGGCGTGAACGTTCTTTCTGTGTGTGGCGTGGGTTTTCTGCAGCCATCTGTGTAAAGTCGTTGTGCATGCAAGAGTCCCAGCAACGGATCTGACGAACGCCGTTGTTTGTCTTGAAGTCACGAACATCGAAACACATACATGTTGGACATACGAAAGTACAAGTTCCGCATCCAACACATGGTTCTGAAACCTTGTCCCAGATCTTTGAGTTGAAGATCTTGAGCATGTCTTTGCCCTGGAACTTTGAAAGATCCAAGTGTGCAAATGGAAGGGCTTCAACCTTAGCCTTGATGTCTTTCTTTGCAGCTTCAACTGCTGAATCTGCTGCATCAGCAAGGACAGACTTTGCGTTTTCCACAAAAGCCTTACCCTTGTCTGTGTTTGCCTGGAAGTAATACTTTCCGTCAGCAAGCCAGCAGCTTACATCTCCGGATGGAGTGCTCTGTGAAGCATCAATTCCGAATGTAGGGCAGAAACATGACTTTGCAGGTTCGTTACATGCAAGAACGATTACTGTTCCATGGTCACGACGGTTCTTGTAGTAAGAATCAACAGGATCCATATTGAGGTAAACACCGTCAATTACATCAAAACCACGAGCGTCACATGCGCGAACACCAAAGATTACAAAGTCTTCAACTTCCTTGCGTGGGTCTACAACTTTAACTTCTTTGCCATTAACTTCATATGAAACCATATGTTCTGTTTTTGGGAAGAAGAAATCCTTTGCGGAACGAGTTGTCTTCAATGTTTCTGAAAGCTTTGTGCCTTTTTCCCATCTCTGGAAATCAGCCTTACCTGATTTGTTGTCAACAGGCAAATACAAAGGCTGCTTTGAACCGATGAGTTCAAATAATGAATCAATCTTATCTTTAGAAATAGAAAGCATTATTCTGCACCTCCGTTATTTGATCTGTCGTATACGATTGTTGTTTCAGGGTCATTCTCTTCAAAGCGGAGCATTGCAGGCTTAGATTCCATGTCAGCACCGGCCTGGTATGGACCGTAGATTTCATTGATATCTTTTGCCATTTTTCCGTTTAAAAGGTGAAGAGGAATGTTCTGTGGACAAACTCTTGAGCATTCTCCACAACCTGTACAGCGGCCTGTTACGTGCCATGCGCGGATGATGTGGAAGAGGTTTTCTTCGAAGCTTGTTTCTGCAACTTTCTGTGTTGTGTAAAGGGCATTGTTGTCGAATACACACTTTTCACATGTACATGCAGGACAAACGTTACGGCAGGCATTACAACGGATACAGCGTGACATTTCACCGCGCCAGAAAGCAAAGCGTTCGTCATCTGTCATTGCTTCAAGCTTTGCAACCATTTCCATTGTCTTGTTTTCACCCTGGTAAACCTGTCCAGGTTCTGCACCAATGAGTTCGTCGCAAGAAACGTGTGTCTTTCCTGAACATGGTCCGCAAGCTGCTCCACCGTCAAGAGTATCCTGACATGGAACGCCGATTGCGTAAACGTCACCGCGTGCAATGCGGTTTTCTTTAAGAAGCTGAGTAAATGAATAAGTATCATTTGGCTTGAGGAATACAGCAACAACTTCAGATGGGATTGGTGCATCAACTGCATTTGGATCCCTCTGCTTTGCCATTGTATTGTTCATGCGTGTTGTACTTTTCTTTACTTCAATTTCGCGAGTAATCTTTACGAGATACTTTGAAAGGTTTGCCTTGCAGTATTTGTTGAAGACAAAACTCTTGTCCAATTCTTCTGCCGAAGAGAAAACAGCTGGTGTGATGTCGTCTTCAAGGAGACCCTTTGACCAACCGACAACCTTCTGAACTTTTCCTTCAGCAAGCAATTCTTTTGCACGAGCGATTAATTTGTCTTGCATCTCAAGTCCTCCAGCTTTTTGTTTTCACCGAGAGCTGTAATCTTTGCTACGAAGTCATTCATAAGACCTGCAAAGCGTACGCCTTCAGCAGCAGAACACCAT
>JAGHUO010000044.1 GCA_018064785.1 Candidatus Treponema equi | reverse complement strand
AGCTCTGTTCATTGCCTTTGGATGTCCACATACGTTAACACCAAGTCTTCTGCATTCCTTGAAACGTGGGTTTCTTCTTGTTGCCATAATATTAACTCCTGTTCACCATGGTGATTTTCTCACCATATATTTTGCCGCGGTGAGGGATATAATAGTTCGATAATAATATAGAAATTCGGCGATGAATTCAATACAATTTGCCCCATGAACAAAAAAATGCTGATTCAGGCCTTGAAGGTCACCATGCCTGTTTTTTTCGGATATATTTCAATCGGAATTCCTTTTGGTCTTCTTGTTGTCAATGCAGGCTATCCATGGTGGCTTTCTCCTCTCATGGGTGTTGCCATGTTCACCGGCGCCGGACAGTTTTTTGCCATTGCACTCTTTTCGACAGGAACAGTCCTTTCGGTGATTGTCCTTGCGGAATTCCTTTTGAGCATCCGTCATATTTTCTATGGACTTTCACTGATCGACAGATATAAGAACTACATACGCCGTCGCCCATACCTTATGTATTCAGTCACCGACGAGACTTTTGCCCTTGTTACGACAGTCGCAGTTCCCGAAGGAGTTGATCCTGGAAAATTCTATAACCTGGTTTCTTTACTTGACCAGAGCTATTGGGTTGTTGGATGTGTCATCGGAGCCGCAGCCTATAAGATCCTCGAAGCATACAGCCTTACCCAGTATCTTGTCGGAGTTGATTTTGCCCTTACAGCTTTGTTCGTCGTCCTTGCGGTGGAGCAGATCCTTACGCGCCATGATGTTCTCGGACCTGCTGTCGGTGCCCTGATCTGCGGTTTTACCGTCTGGCTTTTCAAGGCAGGCAGGTTTGATTCATCCGGAATCATCTGGGTCTCTATATGCTTTGGCCTTGCGATTCTTTTTCTTCTCCGTGGAAAATCTTTCTATGAAAACAGCCGCATGGAAAATGGTGATATAGTTCCGTCTGAAAAAAAAGAGGATATCTCAAAAGCCGGAATCGCCGTCGCTGTTGTTTCCATGGCAGTTTTCGTCGTGCTCTTCATTCTCTTCAGCAAACCTCACAATCTTCTTTCAAGCGGAACCACAAGGCTTTCCCTTGCTTATGCTCTGGTCGCTGTATTTGCCTCAGGTGCTGTAGTTCTTGCGACAAGAGTTCTTCCGTTTGCTGTATTCGCAAAAAAGAATCCTCCGCTTTTCATCCGTTTCATCGAAAAGTATGCTCCGCCTCTCATCATGATGGTGCTTCTTGTCTACTGCTTCAAGGATGTCGACTGTTCAGCCGTGGGTGTCTATGTGCCATATTTTGCTTGTGTTGTCGCCTCCGGAATCATTCATGTATTGTTCAGAAACAGCATGGCAAGCATCATTGGGAGTACCGTTTCTTACATGATTTTGACCAGGTTGATGGCATAAATCCTTGAATTTGTGATTTTCATTTTGTTGAACTTTTTTGCGGTTTTATCTATAATATGCGATTATGACCGCTAACGAATTACGCTCTAAGTACATTGAGTTTTTTAAATCAAAGAATCATGCAGAGATTTCAGGACAGTCTCTTATTCCTGAAAATGACCCATCAGTATTGTTTACAACAGCAGGTATGCACCCTCTCGTTCCTTATTTGTTGGGCGAAAAGCATCCTGCAGGAACACGCCTCACAGACTATCAGAAGTGTGTTCGCACTGGTGACATCGACGAAGTAGGTGATCCAAGCCACCTTACCTGTTTTGAAATGCTTGGCAACTGGTCCCTCGGCGACTATTTCAAGAAAGAATCCATTGCATTCTCATATGAATTCCTTACAAGCAAGGATTGGCTTGCTTTGGATCCAAAAAAGATTTCCGTAACTGTTTTTGCAGGAGATGAAAACGCTCCACGTGATGAAGAAGCCGCAGGTTACTGGAAGGAAGTAGGTATGCCTGAAGACAAGATCGCATATCTTCCTGCAAGCGACAACTGGTGGGCAGCAGGTCCAACAGGTCCTTGTGGCCCTGATACAGAAATCTTCTACTGGGTTGGAGAAGGTCTCCCACCACAGGGATCAAACAAGGGAACAGACAGCGCCAACTGGATGGAAATTTGGAACAACGTTTTCATGCAGTTTGAACGCAAGGATGAGAAGACTCTAGTTCCACTTCCAAAGCAGAACGTAGATACAGGTATGGGTCTTGAAAGAACAAACTGTATCCTTCAGGGAAAGACTTCCGTTTACCTTACAGAAGTTTTCCAGCCAATCATCGCAGTCATCGAAAAGCTTGCAAACTATAAATACGGAACAGACGAAGCTAAGGACCGCAGTGTTCGCATCATCGCCGACCACTCACGTTCATCTGTATTCATCCTTGGTGACCAGAAGGGTGTAAGCCCATCAAACCTTGGTGCAGGATATGTTCTCCGCCGTCTCATCCGTCGTGCAGTTCGCGAAGGAATGAAGCTTGGAATCGACACAGCTTTCCTCGCAGAAATCGCAGAAGCAGTAATCGCAAACTTCAAGTGCGCTTATCCAGAACTTGAGCAGAACGCACAGAAGGTAAAGAGCGAGCTTACACAGGAAGAAGCAAAGTTCCGTGATGCCCTCAAGAACGGTGAAAAGGAATTCCAGAAGATGATTCCTAACCTCATGAAGAATCCAAAGAAGGAAGTAAGCGGAAAGACAGCATTCAAGCTTTTCGATACATTCGGATTCCCACTTGAGCTTACAATGGAACTTGCAGCTGAAAACGGATTCACAGTTGATACAGAAGGCTTCAAGGAAGCTGAACGCAAGCACAAGGAAGCTTCAAAGTCCCTTGATGCAGGCAGCGCAAAGGGTGGTCTTGCAGAGCAGTCTGATGTTACAACAAAGTACCATACAGCAACACACCTTCTTCAGCAGGCACTCATCAACGTTCTTGGCGAGCAGGTTGCCCAGAAGGGGTCAAACATCAACAACGAACGCATGAGATTCGACTTTACTTTCGAACGCCCAATGACAAAGGAAGAAATCCAGCAGGTTCAGGACATCGTCAACGAGCAGATCAAGGCCGACCTTCCTGTAACAATGGAAATCATGCCTCTTGATAAGGCTAAGGAAGAAGGTGCACGCGCATTGTTCACAAACAAGTACGGTGAAGATGTAAAGGTTTACACAATCGGAACTAAGGACAAGTGGTTCAGCAAGGAAGTCTGCGGTGGCCCACATGTTCAGCATACTGCACAGATCGGTGACTTCAAGATCGAAAAGGAACAGTCATCATCTGCAGGTGTACGCCGTATCCGCGCCACAATCAGCGGTGGCCTTCCACTGGATAAATAACATACGATTAAAAAATCTGGTGCATATATCTGTAACTTTCTTCAATAAACATGTTTATATAGACAGTTGCAGATACATGTACTAAAGAGGTAAATATTATGAAGAAGACAGTCCTAAAAGTTTTGGCAGCA
This sequence comes from Candidatus Treponema equi, assembly GCA_018064785.1. Classification (GTDB taxonomy): domain Bacteria; phylum Spirochaetota; class Spirochaetia; order Treponematales; family Treponemataceae; genus Treponema_D; species Treponema_D equi. The sequence goes on along the minus strand of JAGHUO010000044.1, from coordinate 12,752 downwards.
GCATTTCTCTCTGTCGCAGCATTTGCTCAGAGTGACATGACACCGCTTGCTGTAGTTAAGTATAATAAGTCAGAGACAATTACACTCAGACAGCTTAAAACAAGAGTTGCCTTCGTACAGAAGCAGTACAGAATCGAATCATTCCCTGTAGACCAGAAACAGACTCTCCTTGAGAACATGATTTCAGAAAAACTTCTTCTTCAGGCAGCAACAAAGGAAGGTGTTACAATTCCTGACAGCCAGGTAGACAATTCATTCCTCGCATCATTCAGCCAGCAGCTTGGAAAGCAGGTTACAGAGGCGGAACTTTCAAACATCATCAAGCAGCAGAGCGGCAAGACTCTTGATGAATACATCAAGGAAATGAGCGGAATGTCCCTCTCTGAATACAAGGCATACCTTAAGAGCCAGCTTGTGGTTCAGAACTATGTATCACAGAAAAAGCAGGCAGAAATCCGTGCTGTTGCAGCAACAGACGAAGAAATCCGCAATGCATATGAAATGAACAAGTCAAACTTCAAGTGGGATGACCAGATGAAGCTTTTCCTCGTCATGGTTCCAAAGGGATCTGATGAAATGGCTGCAAAGGCACTCTGTGAAGACATGAGAAACCAGTATGTAAAGGATTCAAAGAAGAGCGTTGAGTTCATCAATTCTGCCGACAACAGAACAAAGTATCAGGCTGGTGAGCTTCTCATCGCAAAGACAGCACAGCAGGCTCAGTTGCTCAGATGGTCAGAGGACAAGCTCCGTGAACTTTTCTCACGTAACGAAAAATATATCAGCGAAACAACAGAGACAACAACAGACTTCCAGTTCTATGCTGTTCTCAAGAAATATGACGCAAAGCTTCTTGGCCTCAGCGATGTAGTTCAGCCTGAGACAACAATCACTGTATATGACTACATCAAGGGCAACCTTACACAGCAGAAACAGATGCAGTATTTTACAATCGCAGCACAGGATCTTGCAAAGGAACTCAACACTCCTGAAAATGTTGACCGCAAGAAGACTGGTGAAGCTTTGACAAAGCTTCTTGAATGGTAAGGAGAAAGTAGTGTCACGCAGAAACGGACGCATTCTGGCAGTTCAGGCATTGTATTCATACGATGTCGGAAAGATGCCCTTGGAAGATCTTCTCAAGCTTGAATGGGTTCAGAACGGATCGGATTCCGACCTTGTTCCTGAAGAACTTAAGATTGAGACAGAAGAGACAGATTCAAAGACAGAGGAATATGATTTTGCACGTCTTCTCATTGCCGGTACTATCAACCATATCGATGAGATCGACGGAAAAATCAAAGACCACCTTTCCGGAAAATGGGATTTCAGCAGAATCAACAAGATCACTCTTGCAGTACTTCGCATGAGCGTTTTTGCTATTCTCTATCAGAAAGACCTTAATCCAACAATCGTCATTGATGAGGCAATCGGAATTTCAAAGGACTTTGGAACAGACGATTCGTTCAAATTCATCAATGCAATTCTTGATACAATCCGTAAGGAAGAAGAGAAAGCGTGAAGTTCAGAAGCCTGAGCATAGCGTTGTTTGCATCTCTTGTTGCGCTATGCTTTGTATCATGCTCATCTCATTCCGAAGGTTCGTCCTTCACAACACATCTGGATTCTATCGATGCCTTCATTTCACAGAACTCCCATGAGAGTGCCTTGAAGGCATTGAAGAAGCTGGAAAATAAAGCCTACAGTTCATACGAGCGCCTTGGAATCTACAAGCGCTATATCCTTCTTGGTGAAAAGAAAGCAGCGGAAAAGGTTCTTGTAAAGGGACTTAAAAAACTTCCTGAAAATCTTGAGCTTTCAGCAATATATGTTGATTTCCTTCTTCGCAACGACAGATTGGAAGATGCATTCACTGCAAGCCGTTGTCTTGAAGGAAGTCCCTATTCATCTTTCTATTCAGAGTGCGTTCTCAAAAAAGCCTTGGTTTCTCTTGAGGAGAAGGGAGAGGTTCTTGATGAGGCGTTCGCAAGCAGAAAAAAGAAATCAAAGAAACAGTTGAAGGCAAGCCAGCTGCTGTCTGAAAAAACTTCCCGTGAAATAAAAGAGATCTTCTGCAACAGCAAGTTTGTCCCTATCTATACAGGTGCCTTCAATGGTTCAAAGGACAACAAGTGGATATACAATGCCGCTTCCGTTCTCATGAAGAATGGGGAATACAGAGAAGCTTCCCAGCTATATCCACAGAAGATAACAAATTACAAGGACAGCCTTTTCTGGGGTTGTATATTCTTTGATGCCGGTCTCTATGCTCAGAGTCTATCTGCCCTGGAAGCAAGTGATCGCCTTGCATCCCTGGATGGCACGGGAGATTACAGCGTTGATCTATATGCGCAGATCCTTTCATTGCGTTCCGACGGAACCTACGTAGAAGGCAATGATGATGAAAGCGAAGCCTTGCGCAACAAGCTTTGTGCCATTGATGATGGACGTTATGTCACTCCTCTTGTTCTGATGAACGGAGCCATGTATTCAAAACGCAATGATGACAAGGCAGTTGAATATCAGCGTCTTGAAAAACTTGTGGATACATATCCGCACTTCATTCCAGGAATTTCTGGTTTTGGACAGCTTGCCATTGAGCAGCTCAACGCTCCAAAAGAGGACAGTCTTGCACAGCAGCTTCGTGTTGCCGGTCTTAAGACCCTTGAGATGGAAAAGAGGGATAGGATTCCGGTTGTAAATGTCTCTGATGTAAACATGAGAATAGACGCCTTGCAGAGCGAAGAAAAGAATCCTCAGCTTGATGTCCTTAAAGATATCCTTGCCGCCGAGGAGTGCAAATCCATAAACAAAGAAAAGTCTGTGTCGGACATCTGGAATATCCTTGAAAGCAGCGAACAGGACAATTCATATCCGTCGGAGATTTCCCGCTATTGTGTAGCTTCTCTCATTGAACGCAGAATGCCTAAGGAAGCTTATGGACTTTTTGATGGTTACATCAAGAAAAAGTATGACTTTGACATCTATGAGAATCCTGAAGAAATAGATCTTTGGGAATGCGAGTATGCCGCCTGGTTTGCCTGTAAAAATGGTGATTTCCAGAAAGGCGGAACCATGTATCGCTTCATTGCTGACAGATACGGACAGAGACTTCCGTCACTCAATTCTTCATCAGGCAATAGAAGTGTAATCAATTCACTTGTGAATCTAGCGGTTGTCTATGCAAGCATCGATCATCTTCATGAATCACTTGAAATGCTTAGCCTTGCCAGTGCACGTACAGCTGATGGCCGTGAAAAGGCAGAAATCCTTTATAGAATGGCAGAAGTAAGCTGGAACCTTGGTGATTCAAGAAGTGCTTCCAGATCACTTAAGTATTGTCTTACACTTGACGGAACCCACAACAGGGCCAGGTTGCTGCAGAAAAAAATCAAGGCCGCCAGATGATTCCGGCTGGAAAATTTGACTTTAGTAAAAAAAATTTGTAGATTTATCATATACAATCAGTAAATATTTTGGAGGATATAAATGACAATCAAACCATTGGCAGACAGAGTACTTGTAAAGCAGGCAGCAGCAGAAACAAAGACTGCAGGCGGACTCATCATTCCTGAGACAGCACAGGAAAAAACACAGCAGGCAGAAGTTGTTGCTGTAGGTCCTGGAACAGAAAAGGAAAAGATCACAGTAAAGCCTGGTGACAAGATTCTTTATGACAAGTACGCAGGAACAACAATCAAGATGGACGGTGAAGACTATCTTATTCTCAAAAACTGCGACATTATTGCCATTGTTGAGTAATATTTTTTGAAACTGGGTCATTTTGACTCGTTTTGTCGCTGACAGTAGACCGCTGTGTCATTATGATACGGCGGTTTTATGTTTTTAAATCAAATTTACCCTTTTGAAATGCTGAAATTGCAATAATTCAGTTTTTTATCCGGTTTGGAAAACTTGGCATGATGTATGCTTGTTAATTAGTGACAAATCACGGCAAATGCCTTGGGGGTAAAAAATGAAAAAGACTTCTGTTTATTATGATGATGTTGTAAAGATGCATCTTAATGAGGTTAAGAGATATCCTCTTCTTACACCTGAGCAGGAAAAGGATGCTGCCTTGAAGGCTCTTTCCGGCGACAAGAAGGCACGCGATCTTATCCTTACATCCAACATGAGATTTGTCATCAAGGTTGCAGCAAATTACCGCAACCGCGGCCTTGAATTCGAAGACCTTATAAGTGAAGGTTACTTAGGTCTCATGAAGGCTCTTGATCATTTTGATGTAACAAAGGGCTATCATTTCATTTCATATGCAGTATGGTGGATCAGACAGAGCATCCTTAAGGCTATCCTTGATACAGGACGTACTGTACGTCTTCCGGTAAACAAGGAACAGGAGCTTCGTGATATAAAGAAAGCTTCCAATGCTGTTAATCCAGTTGGAAGACTGTCAGAAGATGAGGAACTTGAGGAAGTCGCTTCAATGCTTGGAATGACAAAGTTCCATATCCGTGAGCTTCTTGATATTTCACGCGAGATGAAGAGACTTGATACTCCTCTTGCAGTGGACAGTGAACTTACAATGCTTGATACAGTTCCGTCTCTTTTTGCTACTCCAGAGGAACATGCTATTGAACTGTCAATGAAGAATGAGATAAACGATGCTCTTTCTTCAATGGATGACAAGACAGCCAAGGTTGTTGAGATGCGTTTTGGTCTCAATGGCTATGGTGAAAGAACCCTCAAGGAAGTCGGTGAAAAGCTGAACCTTTCCCGTGAAAGAGTTCGCCAGATCGAAAAGAAGGGAATGGGGCTTCTCAAGGACTACACAGCAAGAAACAGTTCTCTTCGTGATTACATCGTTGCCTGATTCTGCAGCTGTCTGAAAGCATCGTAGCGTGCGATTTTTAGAATCTCCTTGTCACGGGCAAGGTCCGCGATGGCAAGTGATAGATAACCAGACTGAGAGGTTCCGGATATTTCTCCGGGACCTCTTAATTTTAAATCCTGTTCCGCGATGTAGAATCCGTCAGTGCTTTCATGCAGGGCCTTTAATCTGGCTTTTCCGATTTCAGTGATGTTCTTTCCGTAGATCAGAAAGCAGAATGCCTGAAGGCTTGAACGTCCTACACGTCCTCTAAGCTGATGAAGTTCGGCAAGTCCAAACCTGTCCGCATGTTCGATGACTATGCAGGTTGCGTTTCCTACATCCACACCGACTTCAACAACTGTCGTTGCCACAAGGATCTGTATTTTGCCGTCGCGGAATTCCTCAAGAATTTTTTTCTGTTCTTCTTCTGTTACTTTTCCGTGGATGAGGGCACAGTTTATTCCGGGATAAACCTGCTGTGAAAGGAACCTGTGCATTTCTTCCGCAGATTTAAGGGACCTGTCATCACTGCCTTCATCCATGTCTTCTCCGATTCTTGGATAGACAAAATAGGCCTGGTGTCCTGCCGCAAGTTCCCTGCGTACGGCTTCATAGACATTGTGTTCATTTCCCATAACTGTGAGAAGTGTCTTTACCGGTTTTCTTCCCTGAGGCATTGTTTTTATCACGCTGACATCAAGATCACCAAAGGCGGTCAAAGCCAGTGTCTGTGGAATAGGTGTGGCGCTCATCATGAGAACGTCCGGAGTATGTGCCTTTGATCCAAATGTGACACGCCCCTTGTCTATTATGCTTTCCCTCTGTGCGACTCCAAAACGATGCTGCTCGTCGATTATGGCAAGCTGGAGTTTTTTATATTGGACGTTGCGGCTGAAAAGAGCATGGGTTCCAATGACAAAGTCTATATTTCCATCGCGAAGTGCGTTGACAAGATTTTCTCGTCCGGCACTTTTTAGGTTTCCTGTAAGAAAGGCGGCCTTGATGTTTACAGGCTCAAGGAGTTTTGCCGCGTTCTCGGCATGCTGGCGGGCAAGAAGTTCCGTAGGCGCAAGCAATGCACATTGTCCACCGTAGTCGATTGTGCGGAGGCATGCAAAGAAAGAAACAAGAGTTTTTCCCGAGCCCACATCTCCCTGTAGAAGTCTCTGCATGCTAAATGGTGGTCTCTGTCTTTCATTGTCTGTATTTGTGAGCTGTCCATTCAGCATTGTGTTGAACTCATCCTGGCTTCTGTCTATGTCGGAATTGATGTCCGTTATTGCCTGCATCTGGTCTGCCGTGAGATCAAATGGCAATCTTTCCATCAGCTGTTTTTGACGAGGTGAAAGTGATTGTATGAATCCTGTCTTTATCTGCTCGGAGTGTTCTTTCTCTGTATCCGGTGTCTCAAAGCAAGGGGCCGCATTTTTGATTCCGTTTGGATCAGGCTGAATGTTTTCAAAGACTTCTGTTTCCGTGAAAGTCGGAAGCTTGCCTCTATGAAGCAAAGCTCTCTGTGCCATCTTATATTCAAACTGGTAGAGTTCTTCGTAGATCAGTGTACGGCGTGCGTCTTCTGCCTCCTTAAGGTTCTGGGGCATGTGGATCTGCTGCAATGCCTGTGACTTTGAAAGAAGATTCCGCTCTTTTATTATTTCAGACGGAAGTTCATTTGAGACGGCCTTGACGTAAGCCTTCAATGCGGACGCCACTGTTTTTCTGTAGTTTTTCTGGCTGAGACCTTCTGTAAGCGGATAGACGGAATTCAGACTGCTGTCTGGTACTGGGCTTGCGACGTAGTCCATGAGGTCGCCTTCGTATGCAAGACGGGTTGTCTCAAATGTACTGGACTGAAGTTCATTGTATTTGACTTCAAAGCGACCTGTAACAGAAATGATGCTGCCTACAGGAAGAGATTTTTCAAGAAAACTACGATTGAATGCTATGAGCCAGGCGTTGGCTGTTCCGTCTGTGATGGCGATCTTCAAGGTCTTCATGCGGCCGTAGCCAAACCAGCCATGGGCTGTCACTTTGCATATTGTATGTACTTTTGGATTCTGGGCAAATTCCGCCAGAGTGACTTTTTTTGTTCTGTCGTCGTAGTCACGTGGAAAAACTGAAAGGAGATCTGCCACGGTAAAAATGTTGAGTTTTGCAAATTGCTTTGCTGTGGCAGGTCCGACTCCTGCGAGAGATTCTACAGTACCATTCAGTTCCGAAAGCAGCATAGGCTAGACAGGAATAGTCATTACTAGGCTGATGATGAATCCGCTGATGTGTGTCAGGGCAATGTTTGTGAATATGAGGGCGATGATTGAAATCACAAGTGCAGACTTGTATGTCACTGTCCTTCCAAAAGAAAATGTTCTTGCGATTCTATAAACCAATGGAGAAATTGAACTGTCGATCTGGTTGAGCATAAAGCTGCTTGAACTGTACTGGTTCCGGCTCATCATGATCACAACAAGGCGTACAATGAAAACGATTATTATGAACACGAGAAGTGATGAAATAATTGAGAAAACAACCTGTACTGCCACTGCAAGGATCGATGCCAGGGAGAAAGATCCTCCGTAGGCAATGGACTTGAGCAGTGATGAAACAGCACCAAGAAGACAGAGAGCCAGGGCTGGCGAGAAATCAAAGTTCCCCATTCGAAGCCATCTGATTCCGCGGAACAGATTCATGTATGGATCGCATATGGTCGCAAGGATTTGTGTGAACCTTGAGTATGCAAGGTCAGGAATCCATGTAAGGATGATTCTTACGAAGCACAGCATAGAATAAAGTGAGACTGCAGATGCAAGCATTACAAATAGTGTATGGTTCATAATTTAAATATACTCAAAATCTTTTTATAAAACAAGTTTTCCATCGATGCCTAAGAAGTCCATACATCTGTGACCTTAGGTATTTCTTTCAATGCGGAAATGAAATCATCGCTGTGGGACACATTGAGCTGTCCGTTGGCTTTGACTATGTAGTTTCTTCCATTTATGTCATCAAGATGGAAATAGACGGTGCAGTTGCCTGTGCCTTGTTCTCCATATATAAGGTCCTTGAGGCTGGCGATTTCCTTGACCTTGTCAAAGCCTTTTTCAATCTGGATGTGTACTTCCGAGATTGCTTTTTGCTGAAGGCTGTTGATGTCTTCAAGGGAATCGATTATCAAGCTAGGTGTCTCGCGTGGTTCCGCCGGTGTTCCCATGTCTACTTTTCCAAAGAATGCATATACGCCTTCGTTTTCTATTTTGTCACGAAGTTGTGCCCATGTCTTTGGGAAGAATGTGACGTCGATGGAACCCTTGAAATCATCAAGCTTTGCGAATGCCATCTGGTCGCCTTTCTTTGTCATGATTGTCCTGATGTTGTTTATCATACCAACGGCTGTATATGAGGTGCCGGTGTTGCGTGCCCAACGGTTTCCTCCGCTTGCTTCCTGTGCGGCTTTTTCTGCCAGTGCCACTTTTCCGGCGCGCATTATGTTCTCGCTGTTGACCGTTGAGCATTTTTCAATCACATTGCGCCAGTCATCAAGAGGGTGTCCTGAAACGAAACAGCCGATAAGTTCTTTTTCCATGTTTAGCAGGGCCATCTTAGGCATTTCTTCCACATGTTCAAACTTGAAGTCGGCGAATTCCTTTATGCCTGCATCCTCAAAGAGACTTGCCTGTCCGTATGAAGCTTCCGCGATTTTCTTTTCTTCGTAGGAAATCGCAGCCTCGTAGTTTGCAAGCAAGGTAGCGCGGTTCTGGTCCAGCTTGTCAAAGCCACCGGTCTGTATGAGGACCTCTATTGCCTTTTTGTTTACCAGCTGCTTTGGTGCTCTCTTTTCTCCTGTCTCCTCATCCGTGCCTGAATCGCGGAGCTTAAGACAGCGTTCGATGAAATTCATGAAACTGGTGAATGGTCCGTTTTCTTTGCGTTCGCGTACGATGGCAGCTGCGGCGCTTGTACCCATGCCCTTGATTCCGCGAAGACCGAATACGATTCTTCCGTCAACAACGTCGAAGTTGATGTCTGAACGGTTTACGTCCGGAGCATCTACAGCAACTCCCATCTTTCTTGCTTCTTCTATATAGAAAGGAAGTCCGTCAGTTGTCGTGATTTCATTGGTAAGGTTGGCTGCCATGAATTCCGCAGGGTAGTGGCATTTGAGCCATCCTGTGCGGTAGGCAAGAACCGTGTAGGCTGCCGCATGGGACTTGTTGAAACCGTAGCCTGCGAACGGAACCATGATTTCAAAAATATCTTCTGCGTGTTCGGTCGTGAAACCTTCCTTGAGGGCACCTTCTACGAATTCCTTTTTCTTACCCATCAAAACTTCAGGTTTCTTTTTACCCATGGCACGGCGGAGCATGTCGGCTCCACCAAGGGAGAATCCGGCGATTTTCTGTGAGACCTGCATGACCTGTTCCTGGTAGACCATGATTCCGTAGGTTTCCTTGAGGATTCCTTCAAGACATGGGTCAGGGTAGTTGATCTTTGCAGGGTCTTTCTTTCCTTCGACGAAGTTTGGAATATATGCCATTGGACCTGGACGGTAGAGGGCATTCATTGCAACAAGGTCATCAAGGCAGTTTGGCTGAAGGGCTTTCATCCATTTCTGCATTCCAGGAGATTCAAACTGGAAGATGGCGACGGTTTCTCCGCGGGCAAACATCTCGAATGTTTCCTTGTCGTCTTCAGGAATCTCTCTTGTGTTAATTGGTTTTGCACCTTCAGGAAGATGGCTGTTGATGATGTCTTCCGTGTAGCGTATCAGTGAAAGGGTCTTCAATCCAAGATAGTCGAATTTAACGAGACCGCAAGGTTCGATGATGTCCATTGTGTACTGGACCGCTGTCTTCATCTTTCCGTCTGCATCTGTGATAGCGAAAACCGGAGCCCAGTCAGGAAGGGCAGTGAGACCGATTACCATGCCGGAAGCGTGGAGACCTGTGTTTCTTATACAGCCTTCAAGTTTCTTTGCCAGTTCAAAAAGCTTTGTGAATCTTGGGTCGTCCTTGTATGGAATGAGCTGTCCGCCGTCAGGCATTTTTTCAGTAGGCTCGTTGAAGCAGTCCTTGAGCTTTGCCTTAGGGCTGTCCGGAACACATTTCTTGAGCATGTTTACTTCAGAAAGCGGAATGTCGAGGATTCGGCCAACGTCGGCAAGGACGTTCTTAGGCTTCAATGTACCAAAAGTAACAATGTGTCCTACCTGGCTGTCCCCATAAAGGTCTCTTGTATGCTGGATGATTTCCTGTCTAAAGTCGAAGTCCATGTCGATATCAAAGTCCGGCATGGAAACGCGTTCAGGGTTAAGGAATCGTTCGAAGATCAATTTAAAGCGGAAAGGATCAATGTCCGTGATTCCCATGGAGTAGGCGACAAGAGAACCTGCGCCGGAACCACGACCTGGACCGATAGGAATGTAATGCTTTGGCTTGTCGTGTATGTTGTCGTAAAGGGATTTTGACCAGTTGATGAATTCCCAGACGATAAGGAAGTAGCCTGAAAATCCCATGCCAAAGATGATGCCAAGTTCGTATTCGCATCTCATGCGAATTTCTTTTGTGATCTCAGGATAGCGCTTTCGAAGTCCTTCCTCGACAATGTGACGCATGTAGTCATCCTGGTTCTGGGTATAGTCCTCGTGCTTCTGGAATTCCTTAGGAAGTTCAAAGCGTGGAAGGGTTCCCTTGAGTTCCGGAGTAGAATACTGATGGATCGTAAGGTCGCACATGGAGGCGATTTTCACCGTGTTTTCCATTGCTTCCTTTATGACGTCCTGGTCGATTCCCGGAATGGTGGCAAGGACCTTGCTCATCTCAGATTCCGACTTAAGGTACCATTCAGGACCACCCATAGGAGGTGTATCTTTGAGCAGTTTCTTGTGTCCGATAGCTACAAGTGCGTTCTGGGCTTCCGCGTCTTCCTTGTTTGTATAATGGACATCGTTTGTAAGGACAAGTCCGATTCCAAGATCGCGGGCAAGCTTTACAAGTTTTGGAGCGACTTCTATCTGGTCCTCAAGTCCGTGGTTCTGGAGCTCTATATAGTAGTTTTCCTGTCCAAAGAGGTCCCGGTATTTCTTTGCCACTTCATAGGCTTCCTCGTCACGGCCGTTCATCAGCAGCTGAGGTATTTCTCCCTGTATACAGGCGGAACAGCATATGAGGCCCTCGTGGTACTTTTCAAGAAGTTCAAAGTCGATGCGGGGCTTGAAATAGAAACCGTCGGTAAAGGCTATGGATGACAGCCAGCTCATGTTCTTGTAGCCGGTCTGGTTTTTGCAGAGAAGGATAAGATGGAAGTATTTTCCGTGTTTTCCGTTTCTTCCATACGGAATAAGGTTCTGCTCCTTGTGGCTTCCATAAGCGACGTAGAATTCCTCGCCGACGATAGGATTGATTCCGTTTACATGGCACAACTTCTCAAAGTTCAGCGCACCGAACATGTTGCCGTGGTCTGTAAGGGCAAGTGCCGGCATGTTCATGGATTTTGCCTTTGCTACAAGGGAATCGATCTTGGAACATCCGTCAAGAAGAGAATAGTCCGAGTGTACGTGAAGATGAACAAAATTGCTGACCGGTGTTCCTTCTGGAGCCGGATCAAATACGTGATAGTCTGCCATGGATATAATATAGAATGTTTTGGTAAAATATGCTATCTTTTATGAAATTACATTTATTTTAGAGGTTTTTGACTATGGGTTCACTTATTGTTGGCGTAGTTCTCATCGGTTTTTGTGTTTTCGCATGTCTTCCAAACGGTCTCGGTTGGAGTGGTGAAGTGATCAACTTCCTCAAGGGTTTTGCCCCTGCATTCGCTGCTTTCTGCGGACTTGTTTCTATATTCATCGGTTTTGCCGACATCAAGGACAAGAAAGAAGCAAAGAAGGAAGAGCTTGCCGCTCAGAAAACAGAGGAAAATAAATAATCTTCCTTGTTGAATTTCCTTGAATTCAATTGACGCAAAATACTCTTTTGTGGTATATTTTCGTACCCCGTAAAATAATGGCAACCGCTCATTGCCAATGTTCGAAACTCGATGCAAAGTGGAGAACGAAACTTTTATTTGAAGGTAAACTAAATGAAAACTATTTTTTCAAAGAATGCTGAAGTAAAGAATGACTGGTATGTCATCGATGCAGCAGGAAAGACACTCGGTCGTGTAGCAGCAGTAGCAGCTTCTGTTCTTCGTGGAAAGAACAAGCCATCTTACACACCTAATGCAATTTGTGGTGATTTCGTTGTTATCATCAACGCAGACAAGATCCAGGTAACAGGAAACAAGCCAGAAGGTAAGATCTATCGCCACTATACTGGTTTCGTTCGTGGTCTCCGTTCATACTCATTCAATGAACTTCTTGCAAAGCATCCAACAGAACCTCTTAGAAGAACAATCTGGGGAATGCTTCCACACAATCGTCTTGGCCGCAAGATCATCGGTAACTTGAAGATCTACGCAGGTGCTGAACACCCACACACAGCACAGAACCCACAGCCACTTGAAGTGTAATAGGAGTCTATCATGGTAAAGAATCTTGCAATTGGAACAGGAAGAAGAAAGACAGCTGTTGCCCGCGTTTTCTTGCGCGATGGCTCAGGAAAGATTGTTGTTAACGGAAAGGATGTAAAGGAATATTTCTGCCTTGAATCACAGGTTCGCCTTCTCAGCCAGCCACTTCTCGTAACATCAAACGCAAATAAATTTGATATCCTCATCAATGTATTTGGTGGTGGAACTAACGGACAGGCAGCTGCTTGTCTCCACGGAATTGCTCGTGCACTTACACAGGTTGATCCTAATGCACATGCAGCACTCAAGGCTAACGGATACCTTACTCGCGATTCTCGTATGGTAGAACGCAAGAAGTACGGTCAGCGTGGTGCTCGCCGCAGATTCCAGTTCTCAAAGCGCTAAACTTATACTT
>JAGHUO010000148.1 GCA_018064785.1 Candidatus Treponema equi | reverse complement strand
TCAACGAACTTTGGCTTTACGGAAGCCTTGATGGCATCCTCCACGTTGGCCTTTGTTATTCCGCCTATTCCTTCCTTTACGGCGGCTCCAAGAAGAATTGTGTTCACCACTTTTGAGGAACCGAGTTCTGCGCAGATTTTGTCGCTGTCGATTACAACAACCTTGCCGGCAGCCTTGCCCAAGGCCTCAAGCATAGTGTCTTCATCAAAGCTTTTTCCTGCAAGAAGGCTTGAAGGTGGTGTCATGATTTTTTTGTTCACGACGACAGTTCCGCCTTTCTTTAGATAGTCAAGGTTTCTCACCGCTTCGCACATCTCAAAAGCAATGATCATGTCGGCTGTTCCGTATGGAATCAAAGGAGAAAAGCATTCATCACCGATACGGACGTGGCTTGTTACGCTACCACCGCGCTGGGCCATTCCGATTGTTTCCGCTGAATGAACTGAAAGTCCAGCACCTATGGCAGCCTGGTCCAGAAGTTTTGCCGCAAGGACAGTTCCCTGTCCGCCGATTCCGCATATTAAAATATTTGTCATTTTGATTTCCTTGTTGATTACTTGATTGCCTTTACCGGGCAGACCTGTGAGCAAAGAGAACATCCCGTGCAGAGGGAAGGATCAATGGTTGCTTTCTTTGAATCAAAGTCAAAGCAAAGGGCTGGGCATCCAGTTTCATTGACGCACTTTTTGCAGCCGATGCATTTGTCTGCCTTTACTGTCGAGGCAGGCTTTCTGAATTCCTTGTATTCATCTTTGGCAAGCAATGCGATGCAAGGGGCCTTGAAGATGATTGCGCTTACACCTTCATGTTCGTCACATTCCTTTACTGCGGCGACGGCTTTTTCCTGGTCGAAAGGATCCACTGTAAGAACTGGATTCACCCCGATGGCCTCAAGTATTTTTGGTATGCTGATCTTGTCGGTGATGTCATCCATCATTGTCATTCCTGTTCCAGGGTGAGGCTGATGGCCTGTCATTGCGGTCGTTGAATTGTCAAGAATACAGATGGTCTGCTTTGCTTTGTTGTACACGGCGTTTACCACACCTGTGATTCCCGATGCAAAAAAAGTTGAATCGCCTATGAAAGAGAAACAGTGGCGGTCTTCTTCGACGTGATAGAAGCCCTGTGCCATTGTGATGTCGGCGCCCATGCAAAGACAGGTATCGCACATGTCCAAAGGCTTTGCGTTTCCCAATGTGTAGCAGCCGATATCTCCGCAGTAGACTGTCTTCTTTCCTTTCATTGCCTGTTTTACCGCATAGAATGAGGCGCGATGAGGACAGCCTGCACAGAGTACAGGTGGACGCACTGGGAGTTCAGGTTTTTCTGCAGGTGGGTTTTCTTCTACATCAAGGCTCAGGAAATTTGCGATGAATTTCTTTGCAAGCTCTACGGAATATTCTCCTGCCTCAGTTGTCTTTCTGTCGTATTTTCCGTGGATGGTGCATCCAAGGTTTTCAACGGCCTTTATGTGAAGGAGTGCGTCTTCTATCACAGGATCAAGTTCTTCAATTACAAGGATGTGGCTCTTTGTCTGCATGAACTCGCAGGCAAGGTCTGCAGGGAAAGGATAAGGTGTTCCGATCTTGAGCACAGGAATATCCTTGATTCCAAGAAGAGCGAGTGCTTCCTTGGCGTAGGTGTAGCTGATTCCGCCTGTGGCGATGGCAAGATTACCATCACCGCCTTCGATTTTATTCAATCCGGATTTAGAAAAAACTTCAGGAAGAACATTTGTGTTGCGTTCGAAAATGATCCTGTGGTTCATGTACGAGGTGCGAGGAAAAATGACCCAGCGCTGAGAGTTCTTCTCAAAACCAGGAACCTCACGAGCCTTAGGAAGCTCAGGGATTTCCATGCTTGCATATCCGTGGTCGACTCTGGTTGTCGGACGGAACAAAACTGGTGTGGAATATTTTTCAGAGTACTCGAATGCCTCCTGGATCATGTAGAAGGCTTCTTCTGGACTTGAAGGATCAAAGACAGGAAGCTTTGAAAATTCTCCGTAGCGTCTTGTGTCCTGTTCCGTCTGGCTTGAGATTGGACCTGGATCGTCAGCGGAGACGATTACCATTCCGCCTTTGACACCGACGTAGGCAAGGCACATGACTGGATCTCCAGCCACATTGAGTCCAACCTGCTTCATTGTCACAAGAGTTCTGGCACCTGCATAGCTTGCACCTGCGGCGACTTCCACGGCTGCCTTTTCGTTTACGGACCATTCAACATAGGTGCCCGTTTCCTTTCTGTATTTTGCGATGTACTCAATAATTTCTGACGACGGAGTTCCTGGATATCCTGAAACGAGATTGACTCCGGCTTTGAGAGCACCAAGAGCGATTGCCTGGTTTCCCATGATCATCTGTGGGGACATTATCTACCTCAATAAAAATTTGTTCTAGCTACATAGTAATGGTTGAGGCAGTTTTTTACAATGGAGACTTTCAGGACGGAATCATCAAGAGGGTCTTGTGAATTTTTTCCCTTCTATGGAATTATGATAATTTTTTTTGTTGTCGTACATCATCCTTTCTGCACGTCGTACAGTGTCTTCCAGCTGTTCACCGAATTCGCACCAGGCGCATCCCGTACATGCAAGAAGGAAATTCTTGCTTTTCTTTTCTATGAGTTCATCAAAGGTATAGGCTCTGAAAAGGAAGTTTTCCCTTTCAATGTCCGCCAGAAGAATTACAAATTCATCGCCACCAATCCTGAAGCATTCATTACGGCGGAAACTGGAAATCATTATGTCCGCCATGGATTTGAGCAGCTTGTCTCCTTCCTCATGGCCAAGATTGTCATTTGTTGTCTTGAGCCCGTTCAAGTCGCAGTAGATGACACCTACGCTCTGGTTGGTTTCATAGAAATCACGGCATCTGTTGATGTATGAGAATCTGTTCTGCAATCCAGTGAGCACATCGGTGTTGCAGTTGTTTTCAATATTTTTCTGATGGGTAAGTTCCCTTGAGTAGTCGTTGTCGATATCGCGGACAACCAGCAGCAGTCTGTTCCTGTTGATCGGAAACTGTGGGTAGACAAAAAGATCCATTGTGGCCCATTTCCATTTTCCGTTCTTTGTCCTGCGCCTGTAACGGATGTACATGTAGCGTTCCGTCTTTTTGAAATGTTCTTTTATCTTCTCAAGGTAGGTGAAATTTTCATAGGCTGTGATGTCGTCAGGATGCACATTGTTTTTCTGCACGAAGGAATTGAACCATTCAGAAAGATGTTCCACACCGCAGTTGGTATCGTCCTCATCCTTCAGGACTTCAAAACTGTCTGATTCAAGATCGATAATGAGAAACTTAAAAATGTGGCCAAAGATGGAATCTTCGAGAATCATTGACCATGGAATAGAAATGTTTCCTGATTTTTCCATAAAACTACCCTCTGTTTTTCAGTTTAACATCTGACCAATGATGCGTAAAGTGCTAGAATGAAATCAGGAGGATTTCTCCATGAAAAATAGTATAAAAAGTTTTTTTGTCACCCATTTCCTATTGGTCACGTCAGTGTTGTCGTTCTTGATTTCAATGCTTTATCTGATCAAGGGCATGCAGACGGAATTCAAACCGGGCACCTGGTTCATCGTAGGCGTTAATCTTGCCTATCCCTTTGTTGCTTTTTTCTTAAGAGGAAAGGGTATTCCATTCTATCTTGCAGGCTATGCAGTCCTTCTTGTTTTTCTGACCGCCTTTGAAAAGACTTTCCTGTTCAACAATTTTTCCGCTCTTCTGGTGGTGCTTGTTGCCGCAATGATGAAACCAAAATTTGAAATTCCGGGAATCATACTCTATCTAATAACAGTGACAGTTGCCTTTGTCCTGAACGAAGAATCCCTTCTTCTATTCCTCATTCATGTTGTACGTACATTGTGGTTTTTTGTTGCTTTCATCTATGCCATGTCCCTAAGGTTTGGTCATTCGGAACTGGTGCTTTACGAAGATGAAAAACGGATTCTGGACCAGCTTCTTGATGGAAAGATGTACCAGAAGGAAGTCGAAGGATTCAGTGAAAACACAGTCTACAGAAAACTCAAGGCTGCAAGGGAAAGAAACAACTGTGCGACGAGGGATGAACTCATTGAGCTGTATAGAAAGAGCAGGTGACCGGTTGGTGACCGTTTGCGGATGAATTTGCTGGCATTTGCTTTCAACTAGGATTATCTTAGCTTTTGAGAGAAAAATCTCAGGAGGTAATTATGCAGTTGAAATTCTATCATTGCAAACTTTGTGGAAAGATCATCGCGATCGTAAAGGATTCCGGCACACCAACAGTATGCTGCGACCACGAAATGGAAGAGCTTGTTCCAGGCACCGAAGATGGATCCGCCGAAAAACATGTTCCTGTAATCAAGGTGAACGGCAATACTGTGACGGTCACCGTCGGTTCAAAACTACATCCGTCTGAAGCGGGACATTACATCGAGTGGATTCTTTTGCAGACGGATAGGGGCATTCAGCAGAAGTGGCTTAAAGCAGGGAATGCTCCCCAGATAGATTTTGCCATCATGACCGGCGAGCGTGTCCAGGCAGCCTACGAGTACTGCAATATCCATAGGCTGTGGAAAGGTTGAATTGCAGATTGTCCAAATTTCTTTGCATTTTAGTCATTAAATTATGGGCCCTGATACTTTATGATTTTCCTATCTAAATCAAAGGAAGGTAGGAATATGAAAATACTTACAAAAAAAATGATGGCAGCAGCCGCTGTTGCAGTTGTTTCAGGGCTCATTTTCACAGGATGTGGCAATGGAATTTCATTGATTCTTTCTGCTGAAAAAAATGACAGTCTTGTTTATGCCGCCTCGATGGCAGATAAAAAATATGGATACGGAATAGGTGAAAACGGACTAGCGACCTATACCGAAGACGGTGGAAAGACATGGCAGGTAAGCGGAAACAAAGCAGCTCCATTGTTCAGCCTTAGCGCAATAGATGACAAGGTCTGTTTTGCCACTGGAGAGCACAAGGCATTCCTGAAGACAACAGATGGCGGAAGGACATGGAAAAACCTTAAAGGACATCTTGGAAAAAGATCAAAGGGCAGCTGTTTCAGAAACGAAGATTTTGGAACAGTATGGACTACAAGCAATGCCTTTGAATACAATGCGGCAAATGATGACTGGACAGCTATTGAAAATCCACAGAACTGCGGCCTTGTTGAATCGGCTTTCTCAATGCAGCCTGGAAAAATTTTCCTCTGCGGAAGCAATGGAAGCATCTATCGCACCATGGATTATGGAAAAAACTGGGTGGAATGTCAGAAGATCTTTGACAAGAAAGATGAGATAAAGCCTGTAGTTGGACAGTGGATCAAGACAAGTGAATTTGATTATAGGGACAATGTCCTTCGTTTTGCATATCTTGCAGAACAGAACTATGCCTATTCCATGATCATCTGGAAAAGCACTGACGGCGGAACAACCTGGGTAAAGGAATCTGAAACAAAGCTTCCAAACCTTGCCAAGACTCTGGCCATCAACTGCAATGGCGGAATCAGCATCTACAATACTGACAGCACAATGGATTACTATGTGATCAAATAAAAAAAAAACCTCCAGTCTTTTGGACTGGGGGTCAAACAACAAATTATTTAGGTGTGTATTTTATATAATCATAGTATGCGTACTTTTCACCTGAATACCAGAAGTGGTTGAGCCATTCGTCGACTCCTGTTCCTGGCCAAAGGTTGACCATGATCTGCATTGGATGGCTAGGCATCTTCTTTCCGTATGGAGCGTTCATACCTGCGTTGTTTACACCCCACTTCCATTTTCCGTCAACGTACCAGTTGATGTATCCGTTGCCGTATTCGATGGCATATTTATGGTATCCCTGGCTTGCGTCGAATCCAAGGTCTACAATCTTTTCGTTGTTTGCAACACCGTCGACATAATAGTTGAACTGAACCTTTGTTGTATCCTTACCAAGGATCTCAACGTCGATTTCGTCCCATGGGCTTCCTGTGTAAAGGAAGAATGATGTTACGAGACCGTCACCCTTGGCAGCGATCATGTTTGTTTCAAAGGTTCCGTAAGAGAAGGTGTTGTTTGTTCTGTATTCACCACTTGAGTAAGGCTTGTTGTGGCTCCATTTGTTGTTGAGCTTGAGAACAAGTTTTCCGTTCTGGAAATAGGCGTTGTCAGGAATGAAGCCGCAGTTGAACATTCCGCCGTTTGTCCAGTTTGCCTTGTTGAAAACGCCAGTGTTGTAGTAGTCCAGGGCATCCCAAAGGCTCCAGTTCTGTACGCCACGTGTTGCTTCTAAGATTTCAGATTCAGCAGGGTTAGCAGCGATTGCTTCTTCTGATACTGATACATTGTTACAGCCGGTTAAAAGAGAGAGTGTCAAAGTCAAGCCGAATAAAACCGAAAGGATCTTTTTCATAATAGTTACCTCCTAACTATTTTGGAAAATTACTTTTCGTAATTTCGAAGAGAGAAATTTGATTTTATCCTTGCAAGGTGGTTTCAGAATAAGGGCGAATAAAGATTGCAACTATCATTTAAATTCAATTTATACAATTTTTTTTACAATGTGGTAAAATAGTGTTAAGGGGACACATTGTGAAAAATTTGAGACTTGGTAAAACAGAAATAATCACGCCGCAGAACGCCTTTGGTGCGCTTCCTGTCCAGCGTGTATCCATGGATGAGGCCTGTAAAATTCTTCAGCGGGCATACGAAGGCGGAATGACTTTTTTTGACACGGCACGCCTTTACAGCGACAGCGAAGAAAAAATGGGCAATGCTCTTGCCGATGTAAGAAACAATATTTTCATCGCCACAAAATCCATGGCCAAGAATGTCGACGAGCTTAAAAGCCAGCTTGAGACATCCCTCAAACTTTTAAAGACAGACCATGTTGATATATACCAGTTCCATTGTGCGGACAAGGTCTTTTCTCCAGGCGATGGAACCGGAATGTATGAGTGCATGGAGGATTTCAAAAGACAGGGTATGGTTCGCCATATAGGAATTACGGCACATAAAATCGGAGTGGCGGAAGAAGCCGTCAAAAGCGGAATCTACGAAAGCCTTCAGTTTCCTTTCAGCTATCTTTCAAGTGAACGTGAAATTGCCCTTGTTGAACTTTGCAAGGAAAAGGATGTAGGTTTCATAGCCATGAAAGGACTTGCAGGAGGCCTCATAAGAAATTCAAAGGCGGCTTTCAGCTTCATATCACAATATGACAATGTCCTTCCGATCTGGGGCATACAGAAAATGTCCGAGCTTGAGGAATGGCTTTCATTCTTCAAGGACACACCTGAATTCACAAAGGAAATCTCAGACTTCATAGAAAAAGAAAAAGCAGAGCTCAACGGTGAGTTCTGCCGCGGCTGTGGATACTGCATGCCATGTCCAAAGGGAATAATCATCAACAACTGCGCGAGAATGTCGCTGATGGTAAGACGAGCTCCGACTGCTGCATGGACCAATGAATACTGGCAGAATGAGATGAAGAAAATCGAGACCTGCACAGGCTGCGGCCAGTGCAGAGAAAAATGTCCTTATGAGCTGGATACTCCAAATCTTCTGAAGAAAAACTACGAAGACTATAAGCAGATCATTGCCAATGGGGGTGTGGTGTGAAATACATTACTGGTGAAAAAAACTACTACACTGGTTTCACAATGGAAGTCCAGATGTTCAATGAACTTGTGATTCCTGAGGCAACAAAAGATTTCTATGGGATGATCCTTTTCCGCGGAATGACTGTGGAGGTTCAGGCTGAAGAATTTACAGTCTATGGAGAACAAGGACTTCTCGTGCTCGCTCCTGAACATGGAATCAAAGAGATAAAAATCCTGGACAAAGAAAAGGATGCATGGATCAAGACACTGGTTTTTTCTTCCTATGGGCTCAACGTCAACAACAAAAATGGTTTTCCTGATTCCTTTGAATATTCATTCCTCAATGAACTCAAGAGCGGCTATGTTTTTGTCCAGCCTGGAATGAAACTTCTTGAGACATTCACGGAATATTTCGACAACATAGACCAGCACATGAACGTAAAGCAGGGACATCTTTGGCCTTGTCTTGCCCGTTCTTATATTTCCGAACTGATAATACTTTTGACGCGAAACAAATATTCCGCCGATGAGGAAAAAAATCAGGAAGATGAAGCGCAAGAAAAAATAAACAAGGTGATTGAATATTTCCAATATTCCTACAACAGAAAAATCACCCTTGATGATGTGTCACGAAAGTTTGCCACAAACAGGACAACCCTCAACAGCATGTTCAACAAGGTTCATGGTGTCAGTGCCATCGCGTACCTTAACCGCATGAGGATACAGAACGCCATGATGATGCTTACCAACACCGCCATGCCGATATGTGACATAGCCGAGCGCACAGGTTTTGCCGATGAATCATATTTTTCTCGTGCATACAAAAAGATGACGGGAAAAAGTCCAAGGGAATTCCGTCTTTCGATTCCTCATCCGCAGGGACTCAACTGGCCAGAAGCTGCCTTATAGTTTCATTCTGAGAATTCTTGCGACACTTTCATCAATGCGTTCTATTGGAATGGTTCCGTTCTCTACGCATGACACAAGATAGTCGAATGTCTTTGCGTAATCGTGGGGCATGAGGATTATGTCGCAGCCTGCGTCGATTGCCATGAGGGCAGCCTGGGTGCTTTTAAAATAGCTGCTTACGGCTTTCATTCCCATGGCGTCGGTTATGACAACTCCGTTGAATCCAAGTTCACCACGGAGTCTTTCTGTTATCCATGTTTTTGAAAGGGTTGCCGGCAGATCTTCAGTCTTTGCATTTGGTGTGCGGATGTGGGCGATCATCACCATGTCGGTGCCAGCCTCTATCCCTGCCTTGAATGGAATCATTTCGCATGCCTTGAGCTCTTCCCATGTCTTGTTGCTGACAGCGCTGCTTGTATGGCTGTCTGCAGTCGTGTCTCCGTGGCCAGGAAAATGTTTTATGGAAGTGAGCATCTTTGCTTTGTGGAATCCCTTTATGCTTGCCTTCACCATTTTTGAGGCGGCCTTTGGTTCTTTTGAGAATGCCCTGTCGCCTATGACCGTGTTGGCTTCGTTTGTCCAGATGTCAGCTACAGGTGCGAAATCTGCGGTGAAGCCGTATCTAGAAAGATAGCTTCCGATGTAGAATGAATTTTCAAAGGCCTTTTTTTCTGTCAGAGTCTCTAATGCAGGCGGAATATTTTCAATCCCAAAATTTTCATTTCGTGCGATTCGTGCGACCCTTCCGCCTTCCTCGTCTACAGAAACCATAAGCGGAATTTCTGACAGTGACTTTAGCTCGGAGATGAACGCTGAAGTCTGTTCCGGCGTCTCGATGTTTTTACCAAAAAGAATGATCGTGCCGGCGGGGTAGCGTCTGTAGTTTTCCTTCATCTGCTTTGTAAGTTTTGTACTTGCGGCAAACTTGCCTGTATCGATTTCTTCCTGTGTGAGCGTAAGGTCCAGGTTCTCAGGAACAATGGCGATCATCTGGCCGATCTTTTCACGGACGGTCATGTTTTCAATGAGGACTGAAACAGTGTCTTCATGTTGTTGAGAGTCCTTTGAAATTTTTGTAGATGTACAACCTGCGAATAAGATGCAGATAAAAAAAAGAAACAGCCGCATAAGAATATTTTAATGCGCTACGGCCAAAGTGTCAGCATTATATTTGTATTGTCTGGAAACAAAAAAAATCGGCTCTGTATAGAGCCGATTTTTTTTATGTTTTAGTTATCTTTCTTGATTGCGTTTGCTGCGGTGCGTCCAGAAACAAAGATCTCTACGATAGCGTTACCGCCAAGACGGTTGCCTCCGTGGATTCCGCCTGTGACTTCACCGGCTGCATAAAGACCAGGAATCACTGCACCCTTCTTGTCCAATACACGGCGATCGATGTCTACCGAAAGACCACCCATTGTGTGGTGTGTTGATGGAGCAAGGAGACGGACCTTGAGCTTGACGCCATCAAGCTTGTATGTCGAAGCGTCAAAGCGTCCGTTCTCGTCGCGTTCTGCCTGGCCGATGAGACGTGACCAGCCTGTCTTAGGAACTGCAAGCTGGTTTTCTGTTCCGCTCATAAGTGCACGGTCGTAGTCTTCGATTTCCTTTATGACTGCCGCTGCGTCACATGCAAATCCAAGTTCCTTGAAAAGCTCATCAAACTGGTCTACTGTTCTTGTGTACTGGCGGTTCTTGATGTCCTTTTCCCATTCGCCCTTTCCAGGAACGCCGTATGGGTAAGGTCCAGGAATAGCCTGGTCGCTGTTTGCGATTTCGATGACAACACCCTGGACTCCTTCCTTTTCGATTCCGTTAGCAAACTCACCGATTGAAAGAACGTCGCGTTCACCAGTTTCATTTACGTAACGCTTGCCTGTATTTGGATTAAGGTAGACTGCGTAGTTTCCGCCACCGAATGCAAGCTGTCCGTTGTCGATCCAAGAGATAGGCATGAGCTGTGTGTATTCCATTCCTGTCGAAGCGGCTCCAATCTTCTCAGCCATTGTAATTCCGTCTCCCATAAGTGAAGAGCGGTTTGTTGTCTTTGTCTTGTCTGTGATTGCGCCTTCCTTCCAGTACTTGTTTGCGTTCTTTACAAGCGGAATATTTGCTGCGGCACCACCAGTTGCGATTACGACACCTTTCTTTGCGTGTGCTGTAACCTGTGTTCCATCAAACATCACAGCCTTTACGCCGGTGATCCTTCCGTTTTCAGAAATGAGTTCCTTTGCGTCTGTGCGGCACATGATTCTGTTTGCTGGGTTTGAAAGGACTGTCTTTCTTGTAGGAGCAAAATAGGCTGCCCACTGTGCTGTGTCCATGATTCCGTCGCCGTCGGCATCATATGGGAATTTCACGAAGTCGTTCTCGCGGTTCCAGAGGGCACCTACGATTGTTGGCTGGATGTTTTCGATGAACTTAGCGCCCTGTTCCTCAAGCCATGGCTTAAGGTCCTGTCCGTCGCGGATGAACTGGCAAACAAGGTCATAGTCTCCGTAGATCCATTCCTTGAAGTCTGCCGATGGTCTAAGTCCGCCGTAGTATGTCTGGAAGATGTGAAGGTTCACTGTAGAGAAAAGCGTGAGGGCACCTTCGTTGATTCCTGAATCAAGTTTAGGCTGTGCCCATGCAAGGTATTTTGAGATCTCTGTCTTAAGCTCACGGAGTACAGGAAGATATTCCTGGTGAACACCGTGCTTTGACAGATGGTCGATGTCACCTGCGACAAACCAGTCCTTTGCATCCTTTGCGTCGAATGGCTTTTCATTCCATTCAAGGATTGTCTTGAGGACTGTGATGTTTCCGTTTGCCATCTTTACCTTGCCGTATGATTTTCCGTCTACTGGATATACGCCTGAAGTTGCATCTGGATTTGCTTCTTCCCAGCAAAGGTAAGGCATTGCCGACTGGAACTGTCCGCCTGAAACAACAGTGTTGCCGCCGAGTTCTGCGTTCTTTTCGATGACGAGGACGCTCTGTCCGTTCTGTGTTGCCTGTGCTGCGGCTGCGATACCTGCACCACCGCCACCGATTACAACCACGTCATATGTCTCTTCAATCGGTGCCTGAGGCTTATGAACTACCTTGTTCTTCTTGAATGCCTCAAGATCAGAAACTTCTGCCTGTTCAGCTGCGATTGCAAGAGCCTTCTTTACTGCTGCGGAAGTGAATGTTGCGCCACTTACTGCATCGATACCTGAACCGCATGCTTCCTTTGCATCCTTGATGAGGATGTCGAATGCAGGGGTACCTACGTGGTTTGTTTCCTTTGAAGACTTTACGTTGATTTCTTCGATGGAGTTGTCAGAGAAAGTAACTTCAAGTTCAACTGGACCTGCGTAACCTCTGGCTGCGGCTGTGTATGTTCCGGCTGTAAAAGTTACTGGTACATTTTCATGCGGAACCATTGAGCCTGTGTCGTTGAAGCCTGCCTTCTTTAGGGCTGCAGCAACGGCGTTCTTTATCGCTGTGGATGTGATTGTAGCTCCGGAAACGGCGTCTACCTGTGCGCTCTGATACTTGACCATGTCCTTTGGAAGAACATTGATTGCATCGTCTGAGATTCCAGGTGTTTCCTTGTGGCTCACAACCTTGATGTCTGTGATTTTCCCACCTTCGACTGCAACGCGGACTACAACGTCTCCGTTCATTCCCTTTGCAGATTCTGTGAAGCTGGATCCTGATTTTCTGTTGCCTGCGATGACGCAGATTGCAACGGCGGAAGCAACAATGAATGCTCCCAGTTTAATTAATATAGTATTTTTAGCTTTCATGGTTTAATGATATTTGTTAGTAAAAAATTTTGCAATAAAGAAAAAACGGCTCCCATATGGAACCGCATCAAGCCTGCTCCGGAGCGCCCTTTCCACTTTTGAGGCTTCGGAGTTCGTCCTCAGAGCTGCAGTGGGGCGCAGGTCGCATTTTGATACGAACCCATACTCCGCCGTTTTTTCTTGCTTGTTTAGTTTTAAATATCATTAAATTTTCTAAGGTGGAATGATGACAAAAAAAATCCCCGGCAAGAACAATTCTCGCCGGGGGCATCTGTTGGTCTATTGGGTATTAGCCGATCAAAGCGTTCATTGCTTTTACGAAGGTGTTAGGATCCTTGATTTCCTTTCCGCTTACGAGGAGGGACTGGTCAAGGAGGACTTCGGCGATGTTGCTTACTGTCTCTTCTGAAACATCACCTTCAAGCTTCTTTACGATGGCGTGGTCTGCGTTTACCTCAAGGATAGGCTTTACCATGCTTTCGCCGCCCTGGCCCATGGCGCGCATCATGCGTTCCATCTGGACTGAAGGGTCGTTCTCGTCGATTACCACACATGCAGGACTGTCTGAAAGTCTCTTTGATACGACAACATCCTTTACGCGGCCTTCGAGAGCCTTCTTGATTTTTTCCTGTACAGGCTTGAATGCCTCTTCTTTCTTCTTTGCTTCTTCCTTGTCTACTCCAAGCTCTTCATCGCTGCCGGAACGGTTTACATCCTTTAGCTCATAATCCTTGTACTTGCCGTATGTCGGGATTACGATATCATCGATGTCGTCTGCCATGATGAGGACTTCAAATCCCTTGTTCTTGTATGCCTCAAGGAGAGGAGATGCGCGAAGGTTCTTTTCGTCTGTACCTGTGATGTAGTAGATCGCCTTCTGGTCTGCCTTCATGCGTCCAACATAGTCAGCGAAGGATGTCCATTTGCCGTCGCCGTTGCCTTCTTCCGCAGTAGACTTGAAGCGGATGATTTCTGCGATTTCATCACGGTTGCCAAAGTCAGAATAGAGACCTTCCTTCATAGGACGGTTGTAGTTCTTTACGAAGTCCTGGTACTGCTCAAGCTTTGCCTTTTCTTCGTCGCTGCGGTCAGATTCCGCCTTCTTGAGCACATCCTTTGCTGCGTCTGCAAGCTTCTTGAATTCACCAAGGAGCTTCTTTACCGACTGGCTCTTGATGTTCTCAAGGATTCTGTTCTGCTGGAGAATTTCACGGCTAACGTTGAGTGGAAGGTCCTCGCTGTCGATTACACCGCGAACAAAGCGAAGGTAGCTTGGCAAAAGCTCACGGTCGTCGTCTGTGATGAAGACACGCTTTACGTAAAGCTTTACTCCGCTCTTGTAGTCTGCCTGGTACATGTCAAAAGGTGCTGTCTTTGGAACATAGAACAAAGTTGTATATTCCTGTGTACCTTCCGCATGGGTGTGGACGTACATCAAAGGATCGCTGCCGTCATGGGAAATTGACTTGTAGAATTCGTTGTAGTCGTCCTTCTTGAGCTCAGACTTTGACTTCTTCCAGAGTGCGTTGGCGCTGTTTACCTGGTCAACCTTGTTTTCACTGCCTTCTGCCTTTCCGTCCTTGTCATACTTTGTCTGTGTATAGTGGAGGTAGATTGGGAAAGCGATGTGGTTGGAATACTTCTTGATAAGTTCCTCAACCTTCCAGCGTGATGCGTAGTCCTTTGAGTCGTCGTTAAGGTGGATTTCAATGGCGGAACCAACTGTCTCTGCCTTGTCGAATCCATATGTGCAGTAGGCTTCGTTCTTGAAGTCAAGTTCCTCTACTTCATAGGAATTTGTACCGTCGCTTGACCAGTGCCAGACCTTGCCGTCACCGCCTGCCTTGCGTGTATATACATCGATCTTCTTTGCTGCCATGAAAGCAGAGTAGAAGCCAACGCCGAACTGTCCGATCAGATCGTTGCTTGAAGATCCGCTTTCTGAAAGGTGGTCGATGAAGGCCTTTGTGCCGGAACGGGCGATTGTACCAAGGTTGTTGTTGAGGTCAGCCTCATCCATACCGATACCGCAGTCCTGGATTGTAAGGATGCTCTTGTCTTCGTTGAAAGTGATGTCGATTTTTGGGCTGAATGTAAGGCTCTTGTATTTGTCATCAGAAACTGTAAGGTACTTGAGCTTGTCCAATGCATCCGAAGCGTTTGAAACTATTTCGCGAAGGAAAATGTCCTTGTTGGAATACATGCTGTGGATGATAAGCTTAAGCAGCTGATTGACTTCTGTCTGGAATTCATGTTTTGCCATTATATTACTCCTATATATTTGTTTGCATTTACTTTCTTAAGTCAATGTACGTAGAAATTATTGTTTCAAAAAAGCGGGCCCCAGCGATGACGAAAAACGAGGATACCCCCTTCTGAGGTTCCCCCTCATTTTTCGTCTGCGTCCCACTTTTTTGAAAGAGTTCTTTATTTACGGACATTTACTTTCGTAACCATAAATATAGAAAAAAATGCAAAAAAAGACAAATTTTGTCCAGACGGAACCGGCAGATTAGGGCCGCTGCAGGAATTCCGCATGAAACAATTATCAATTTACAACTATTTTCTTTCATTATATAATGTAAAGTATGGCTACTACTTCTAATATCCTCACTCTTTTAAAGTACAACTGCAACAAGCAGAAGACCCACATGCTGGAATATACCCAGTTTGCTGACTACATGCATCGCTATGCACAGCATCACATGGACGAAAATCCGGATCTGGTATCGTATTGCAGCGCGGATTACAAGATGGTGCTTGAGGCAGAAATAAATGCCCTTATCGCAGACAAGCAGGTGGCCGTAGGTTCAATCCGCAACAAGGATTTTATTTTCTGCGTTCCTTATTTCATTGAAAAATACAACGGAATCCTTACTCAGATAGAGACAAATCCTCTGGTTCCGCTTCCAAATGTAAATGAACTTCCAAAGCATGTTCCACATGACATCCTCACAAAGATCGAACCTGATGAGATCGTATACAAGCGTCTTGAAAAGGAAGAGCTTGACGACAAGAAGCTTTACTGCGTGGTTTTTGGGAAAAATTTCCCGGCCTTGCTCTATCCTTCAAACTATCCTATGCACAAGCTTGTTGGTCTTTGTCTCAAGAAGCTTCAGGAACTTCTGCACAAGGAGGAATCCCATGATTACTTCCTCAAGAAGCTTACCATCTCAAATCCTGGCAAGGAACTTTCGATCAAGAACTTTTTCTCGCAGTTTGTGACGAATCCACAGGCCGCCATGGATGTCCTTAAGACTAGCGGTGACACATTCTATTACTGGAGCCAGATGTGCTACTTCCTCAAGCAGGATTACACAAAGCTCAAGGATTTTACTCCTGAAGACATTTCAATCCTCCAGTCGGTGGCCATCATCGAGGTCGCTACATCTTTCTACAAGTCTAAGACACAGGAACGTCTTGCACAGGAAGCTGCCTTTGAACAGCTTGATACCCTGATGAAGAATCCTCCTTATTACTACAACATGGCAGACATAGTTAAGATGAAGGATAAAAACGGAATCCCTCTCCTTGGCCAGTATAAGGAAGACCAGCTTAAGGACCATCTGCGTGCAAAGACTACAGAAGCGGAAAACAACCAGCTGCCGGACCTTCTCATCTTCAAGGTAGGAAGCGATTCCGGATATTACATCTACAAGGAACGTGTTGTTCCACTTATTCTTCGTCTTGCAAACGACATCCGCATCCTTGTGCGTGAGGCTCTCATAAAGAGCTGGTACCACAAGCTTCTTGAATATGATGTACTTCCTGAAATGAGGGAAAACGCAGCCTTTGAGGAATGCCTTGAACGCGAGATCGTAGCCATTGAACCTATACTTCATGCGCTTCTCAATTCACCGTTCCTTCAGGTTGTATCCCTCGAAGACCAGACACCGGGACACATCGCACTCTACAAAGACAACGAAAGAATTCCATACAGTGAGATACTCATGGTAAGCCGTCAGGAAATCCTTGCGGACGCAAAGCTCAAGCTTCCTTTCTGGTATTCAATGCCTATAATCAACTTCATCCTCAAGCTCATCTTCAGAAAGCCTAAGAAGAAGGTAAAGAAGCAGAAGGGATCTGTCGTAATGGCGGAACAGGAAGAGCAGAAGGCAAAGGAAAAGGAAGAATTCCGCAAGAAGGATGAGGACGACAGTGTTGATCCACTCAAGGCTCGTCGCCGTGATCTTCGCAAGATAGCCATGGATATTGAAAGCCAGTTTGTTCCTGAGAACAGCACCCTGGACCGCGAGCTCAAGGGCTACATGCACGAATGGAACGACCGCATCGGCAAGCAGAACTACGAGAATCTTGGAGAAGATGTGGACGCGCTTATCCGCGACTACTTCAGAAAGGTTCTGCGCACCCTCAAGGCAGATACATTCAACGCAGAAAGAATCAGCCATCTGGCGGAAGCACTCGTTGACACACCAAGCATGATGAAAATCAAGAACCATCCTGCTTTGAAACGTTACGTAGAATTGTATATACTTAAGATCGTAAAGAATTTACCGTCTAACTAATTGCGGTATTTTCAAGTAACCAGTTGGATATTCATTTTTTTAATTATAAGGAGGCGTATATGGACAGTGGCAGTAGTTCCGGTTATCACCAATGTTTAGACATGACATCATACGCCTCTGTTTTTTCAGGCGCAAATTCCAGGCAGCGGATCCTTGTCTGACTTCTAAAGGTCATTTGATCCTCTGCCAATACCGGAGAATTCAAAATGATCACATACTGGCAGCAGGAAGAAGGAAAACTTGTTAGAAAGGAAGAGGAAAAACTCGACCGCTCGCAGAAGACATGGGTAGATGCCCGTTGCGTTACCCGTGACGACATACGTGAACTGGAAGAAAAATTCAGCATTGAACAGGAAAACCTCCTGGACTTTCTTGACCCCGATGAGCTTTCCCGAATTGAAAAGAACGAAGACGCAGGCTATACGGTAACAATCATCAGGCTGCCTGTATTCTCTCCAAGCGACGATGTAAGTTATTTTACCGCACCGCTTGGTATCATCATCACAAAGAATTTCTTCATAACCATCTGCTGGACCGACTGTGAGGTTCTCAAGGATTTTGCGGCAAACCGCGTAAAGGAACTTTCGCTTAAGGACTTCCCGGCATTCACGATCCGCTTCATGGCACGCGCAGACATGATGTTCCTTCGTTACCTCAAGGAGCTTAACCGCCGTACAACATCCATCCAGAACGAGGTCATGCGCTCTGTACAGAACCACGAGCTTGTTCAGCTTCAGAATATTCAGAAGTCACTTGTCTACTTTACAACATCACTCAAGTCCAACCAGATGCTTCTTGAAAAGCTGCGCAAGACAAAGATCCTCAAACTGGACGAAGAAGACCAGGAATGGATCGACGACGTTGAGATCGATAACCGTCAGGCTCTTGAGATGGCCGACACATATACAAACATCATGGCTCAGACAAACGATACGTTGACTTCAATCATCTCAAACAACCTTAACATTGTGATGAAGAAGCTTGCCATCCTTAACCTTGTACTCATGGCACCTACATTGATCACAAGTTTCTACGGAATGAACGTAAGGCTTCCGTTTGAAAATACAGGAAAGTGGGCTGTAGTTATAGTCACATTCTTTTGTGCTATTTCCGTTCTCATCACCAATGCATTCCTAAGGTTAAGCGACAAGCCGGTAGAGGCAACGCTTAAGAAGAAGACCACGCTCAGGCAACGTCATGCAGAAAGAAAGCAGAAAAACTATCTGAGAAAGCAGGACAGGATTGCGGAGAAGGGGGCAAAGAAAAAATGAAAAAGACATTCATCGCCATGGCAGCATGTGCATTTGCTTTCGGGGCAACGGTTGTTCCGGCTGTGGCACAGAACAGGCCAGTAAATGAAAAACGCGAAGTAGAGCGCGTGGAAAAAAAGAAATCAAAGAAGGACAAGGCGGAATCCGAGGGTCTCTTTGTGAAGATCACAGACTGCAATGTGGAATTTTCCATCGGCGAAAAGTCACAGACAATTTCCGCAAAGCGAACTGTTCGTCCATACAGCATGTCAAAGTTTGAGACGACCTACGGCATGTGGTACGAGGTAAGAAAGTGGGCGGAAAAAAACGGATACACTTTTGCCAATCCCGGACAGGAAGGAAGCAACGGCGGCCGCGGAAAGACTCCTTCAAAAGCAAAGCAGTTTGAGCCTGTAACAAACATAAACTGGTACGACGCCATCGTGTGGTGCAACGCCTACAGCGAAAAGGCAGGAAGAAATCCTTGCTATACATATAAGGGCGATGTGCTCCGTGATGCGACAGACGCAGCTTCCTGCGACCTTGCTAAATGCGACTGGAACCAGAACGGCTATCGTCTGCCTTCAGAAGCGGAATGGGAATATGCCGCAAGAAAGACAGCAAAGGGACTGCAGTCGGATCTCCTTGCCAGCGGCCAGCTTGACGAAAGCAAGGCAGCGACAGATTACGGATGGATTTCGGACAACAGCACAAACCTGCAGCCTGTAGGAAAAGCAAAGGCAAACGGCGCGGGACTTTATGACATGCTTGGCAATGTCCTTGAATTCTGCTGGGACTGGGAGGCAAGCTACGATGCGCCCCAGGGTGAAGAACGCCAGGCAGGTCCTGAATATGGAAGTGAACGTGTCATGCGCGGCGGCAGCTGGAATGAATATACAATGTTCTATGGCGCCGGAGACAGATACTCATTCAATCCAAGTGAAGCCTACAACTATTTTGGCTTTAGGCTTGCTGTAACGGAATAGCCATGGAAAAGGCGGAATACAAAGAGCTTCTCTTGCACAGGCTGTCACGAGAATATGAAATCGTCGGCAGCTGGCAGGGAAATGAATACGACCTTGTGGCCCGGAAAACTTCTGAGGAATCCCTGTCACTAGGAAACAATTCCGTTGAAAAAACAATAATAGCGGTCTCCGGTCTTGATGAAGACTGCATTACGCAGTTTGTTGAAAATGAAATCGAAGAAATTCCTCAGATGCTTCTTTCCGGATTCCGTGACATCTCAAAAAATAAATCTACAGAATTCATCCGTGTCTTTGTCATGAAGAACATTCCCTTTGACCTGATCCAGAAAACAAGAGTCTATGATTTTAGCCGTACGGAACAGCGCAACTTTGAATATGTGGCCCATGCAGGAGTTCTGCTTGTTGATGTTCAGGGCGGAATGATTTACTGCAACAGCGCTGCCGCGGAATTCTCACATCTTTTTAAAATCATAACACCCGTTGAGACAATCGAAGAAGAGGAAGACGAAGTCTGATAGCTCATTATTGAAGTAGATGCGGTGGTTGAGCGTGTTGAAACCACCACAGATCAATTATTGGACATTGCCTTTCATTTTTTTGAACATGTAGACAAAGGTCGGCAGAAGTACAAGATCCGCTCCGATCCATGCAAGGACTTCAGCGTAGAGGATTCCGTTTGCTCCGATGAACATTGGAAGAATCAATGCACTGCCTGTGCGCATGACGAATTCCATTATTCCTGAAACCATAGGAATGAAGGTATTTCCAAGTCCTTGGATTATGCTGCGGGTAAGCCAAAGAAGATAAAGAATCGGCAGGAAGAGGCTCATGAGACGAAGGTATCTATAGGCGGTCTCCATGACCAGGGCACCGTCCGCATCGTCTGTGTTTACAAAGAGGGTAAGTACTGTCTTTCCAAAGATAACCATTACTGTTGCGATGATGACTGAGCACGTAAGGCTCAATGTCATTCCGCTTTTTGTTCCGTCCTTGATTCTGCCATATAGTTTTGCGCCGTGGTTCTGGCCTACAAATGTCATCAATGCAAAACCAAAGGAAGTTGCGGCGATGTCCAGAAGTCCATAAAGTTTTGTGACTGCGACGTAGGCTGCGATGAAAGCAACTCCAAAAGAATTGACGACGAATTCAACTATCATTCCGCCTATGGCGATTATGGATCCCTGTACCGCCAATGGAAGACCAAGCATGTAGAGCTTTTTGCTCAAGGCTCCATCAAGGTGCAGGTCTGATTTTGCTATCTGTACCTGAGGGATTTTTTTAAGGTGCATGAAACAGAAGACAGAGGCAACTATCTGGGCGATGAGAGTCGCGATGGCGGCTCCGGCGATTCCCCATTTAAAGACAAGGACAAATAGAAGATCCAATGTGATGTTGATTACCGATGAAACAACTACGGCATGAAGTGGAGTCTTGCTGTTTCCAAGGGAACGCAAAAGACCTGCAAGAAGGTTGTAGGCAAAAATCACAGGAAGACCTGCGAAAAGAATGTTTATGTAAAGAGTAGAAAGTGGAAGAATTTCTTCTGGCGTGTGAAGGAGAAGAAGGATCGGTCTGGATGTGAAAATTCCAAGGGCGATCAAAACCAGTGAAGTCACGATTGAAAGCACCACGGAATTACCGACGACTTTCTTAAGGCTTTTTACATCGCCTGCGCCAAAGTCCTGTGCCATCTTGATGCTGAATCCCTGGGTGACTCCCTGGACCATTCCGTAAAGAAGCCAGATGAGATATTCAACGGCACCTAAGGCAGCAAGAGCCTGGACTCCAAGATATTTTCCAACGATTGCCGTATCAAAAAAAGTATACATGAGCTGGAATACGTTTCCGGCGACAAGTGGCAACGCGAACTTGATAAGGATTGGAAGGGTCTCGCCTTCCGTCATGATTTTTGTGTTCTCAGACATAGTCTATGTTTCCTATTAAATGATACAAAATATAAACTTGAAAAACCATATGGATAAACAAAAAATATTTTTATCATGGTTTAGAAATAGTGCTATGGATGAAAAAGTGGGACGCAGACGAAAAATGAAGGGGAACCTCAGAAGGGGTGTCCTCGTTTTTCGTCGTCGCTGGGGCCCGCTTTTTTGAAATACTTTACATATACATACTCTAATTTTTTATATGATTAATAGGAATTTTTCTTTTTTCAAGCTATGATGAGGCCATGAAAAAAGTAAATGCAGTCAGGAACGCGATGGCGGCCTTGGTGGTTCCGGTTGTAATGCTTTCCTGCAGACTGAATG
Organism: Candidatus Treponema equi; assembly: GCA_018064785.1. Classification (GTDB taxonomy): domain Bacteria; phylum Spirochaetota; class Spirochaetia; order Treponematales; family Treponemataceae; genus Treponema_D; species Treponema_D equi. The sequence continues at coordinate 2,163 of JAGHUO010000148.1, read as the reverse complement.
TATCCTACGATCCTGACAAAATAAGAAAAACAGATTTTGACATCAACGTGATTCCCGACAGATTCAACACGGGCGCAAGGGAAGGGACAATTTTCAACAAGATTATGGACAGCGGTTTTATCGCCGAGAATGTCTTTCTTACCTTCAGGTCCGACATGAATCCACCTGCCTATATGATAACTTCCTACGGAGACAAAAACAGGGACAAGCTTCCTGACAAGGTTGTGGTGCGCGACTATGATTTTTCCGACTACAGCTTCATCATCTCTGGCAGCGACAGATATCCAAAGAACAAGCACATAATTTTTGAGAACTGTAGATTCAAGGGCTTTAGAAATGACGCGTCGGCTCCGGATGCAAAAAGGGTATACATAACCTTCAACAACTGTTCCTTTTCTGGCGGAGTCAACTCATCCTACATCACGTTGAACAACTGCAAGATCGGCGGATTTACCTCAGACGCGATGAATCCACTGCGGGAATTCTATGCAAACAATGTCTATGTCTATGATCTCTTTCACGAGGCCATCGACACCATAGTCCATGTAGACGGAATCCAGATATACGGCGACCAGAGATCAAGAAACAACGTGTTCAACGATAAATGGATATCCGCAGTGGAGACAGGGGAGATCCATTTCAAGAACATAAGATTTGAAATTCCTTCCATACATTTTGACGGAATGGCATCCGGCACAGGAGTAAATGCCTGCGTCATGTTCCAGCTGGAATTTAGCGACGTGGACAATGTTTCCTTTGATACTCTCTATGTCAATGGCGGCGGAAAATGGTTTCCTTTATACATGGACCACGGAAAAAACAACGAACGTTCTGTGAATGGCCAATGGTCACATAAGAATCTTTCAATGAGCAACGTCATGGTATCAAACAACTTTGGAAAAATCTTCTATTCAGACCTTCTTGAGGATGCCGAGATAATCAATGTTGAACATCACGACATGCTTTTTGTTTCTTCTGTCTGGAAGTCTGCCGATGGAAAAGCCCATATGGTGGCAAGCAATGACACAAAGTCAGACAAGACCCTCATTGTAAAATCGGATGTGGGGACTTTCGAATTCAAGATTCCACACTGTCCAAGCAACTGGGTTCTGGGCGGAGAACTGAATGGCAAGGTAGAGACGGACGAAGAACTTGTTGATGAAGACGGAAGAAGCTACATGACCTACCGATGGCAGGACATGCCTTTTGACCTTGAATTTGAAATTCCTGGAAATCCAAAATTTGTAGTCTGCTACCAAGGTGAAGAACAGATAAGATACGTCAGCTTTGACGGCAGGAACCACTACTTTTCAGAAATCCATCAATAGTCCGAAGATTCAAGGATCCTAAGGAATTCTTCTGTAGTCGTTGTGAATTCCACGGTGTATTCTGCCGGAGCATCTTTAGGAATGAAGAATTCCGTAAGGCCTTTCTTTGTCTTGTTGTCTGCCCAGTCGTAGGTGTAGCCAAGCCTTGTCCATGGATATGGATTGTCTGAACCGTAGCTGTATTCCGCATTTGAATTGAACCACTGCTTGTATTTCTTGCCGTATTCTGTGGAAAGGAAATCGGCGGAAAATGAAGTGCTCATCTGTTTTGCAACGCTGGTTTCATAGGCAGGACGCAGAAGACAGTCCGGCGAAATCCACATGGCGGAAAAATGCGTGTGGTTTTTGCTTTCCGGAAGTCCCATGAGCTGCTTGAACCTTAAGTTCCAGTCTGCCACACCTTTATTGTTCTGCCTGTACCAGTTCTTGAATTCCTTAAGGCTAACTCCCCATAGTTCCCAGCCGCCCTTGGTGTAGGTCTTTCCCTGGGCATAGCTGTCTGGATAATGGTGCCAGCTGACAATGAGGACTTTTGTTCCGTCTGCATTCCAGGTAACATCGGTGCTGTCCTTTGTGATTTCAGCAAGGGGGAAAACATCCTTCTGTTCCGCTTGCTTTGCAGCGTCGGCAACGGCGGCCGCATACAGATCGGCGTTTGTCTTTAAACTTGTTCTGGTTGTCTGGCAGGAAGACAGAAGGACTGCAAAAATAAAAAACAAGACAAGGCTTCTGCCGGTAAAGCGTCTATGTGCTGCGGTTGATTTCATTACAATCTCCTATTATCAAGAAGATTATAGCATTTTCTGTGGGCATAAAAAAGTAATGAACATAGGCT